>CAIZKT010000595.1:0-7724 GCA_903933565.1 uncultured Victivallales bacterium
GCCCGGAACGGGCTTGGCATCGCGGGCTCCAGGGTTAGCCGCGGTTCCATTCCGGTTCGCCCGGAACGTGGCGGACCGCCTGGAGGGCGGCCCTGCGTGGCCGCCGCGGCGCCGACGCAGCGGCGCCCTCCAACGCCCCTCGTCCGCCGCCGCGGACGAAGGGCGGAATGGGAAGCACCTGCTGTCCTACGGGGTTGCTGCAAGTCTCATACACGTCGCCGTCAGCGGGCTAAGGTTTCCGCCTCGATGCTCCAGACGACTGCTCCCTGCTGCAGCAGTTCGATTCGGTCGAGCACCACGCCGGGGTCTTCGCGCAGAGAGAGCCGCAGGCGGTGCGGGCCGGCGCCGCGGAGCTGAAGACGGGGCAGGAGCGGGTCCATCTCGACGGTACGACTGCAGGGAGCGAGGGCGGGGACTGCGAGGTGCGCCACATCCTCCTGGCGGGTGCCGTCGACGTCGAGCCAAAGGGAGTTGGCCCCGAGGTCGGGGCCGCTGGCGAGCAGCCGCAGTTCATAGGCTCCGGCCGGCACGGGCAACTCCAGCTCGAGGTCGGCCTGGGCTGTCAGCAGGCGCACGGCTTTCCCCGCGCTGGCATTGGGAAGGACGACAATCAGCCTCGGCGTCGCCGGCTCGAGCAGCGGGACCCGTTCGCTGGCCAGCCGCGCGACCAGCTCGGGGGTCGCCGCCGCCAGCGCGCCGGTCTGGGGCCCGTCCAGCAGCAGCACCAGGTCGCGACCGCCCAGCGCCGCCGGGTCGAGCGCGACGGCGGTGCCCCCATCGAGGTCACGCACGGGGATCGCCTGCAAAGCGCCCTCCGCGGGCGCGACGGCGGCGTGCTGCGCCCGGCGCGGCAAGGTGAGCGTGAGCGGGGCGGTGCCCCAGACCTGGTAGGCGTTGGCCGTCAGTGGTCGCAGGGCCACGGCGTTGGGAATGGCAAACGGCGTCCCTGGCAGCACGGCGAGATGGGGTAGGTCCGCCAGCACGATGGCGCTGAGCGCGCCGCGGCGTTCGACCCGGTCGATGCGGAAGGCCTCGTTGAAGGGGCGTTCGAGCAGCAGGAGGCGGTCGCGCAGGAGCACCCCCGCGGGGAGCGCTAGCGCCGTGGTCAGGATGCCTTCCTCGGCCAGGCACTCGACGACCTGTCCGCGCGGTGAGGGCGCGGTCTCGATCACGGTTCCGGCGGCCTCCAGGCGGGTGCCATCGAGCAGATACAGCCCGCCGTCAGCCAGGACCGCCCCCCAGCGGCCTGCCAGGACGACGGACCCGAAGCGCACGGCATCGCCGACCGCGGCGACGCGCAGGAACAGGTCCGCGCCTCCGGACCGTTCGACCCGGAGTCCGGCCGCGGCCCAGTCCGGTAGTTCCGCGTCGGCGACAGTGCCCGGCACCCGCAGCGCGCGCAGGGTCGGTCGTTTGCCCTGGAAAGGCAGCAGCGCGGTAAGGAACGCCGTCGGCTGGCCCGGCCGTCGCGCCATGAGCATGGGCAACCGGGTCGCACCGGGGCCCTGCCCCTCGGCCGCCAGCAGGCGCGTGGCGGGCGCCGCGGCCTGCGCCAGGCTGAGGCCGAGGGTGCTATCCGTGTTGTCGTACCAGACCGCGGTGACCCCCGCGGCAGCGTCGCCCCAGCGCCGGTTATCGACAAAGCGGTAGCCATTGGCGCCCTCCGTCCAGGGCTCCTCTTCCGTGCTGCCGAGGGGGGCTTCGTCAGGGAGCAGGCTCGGCTCGAGCTCAAGGCGGCCGCTGTTGTGGTAAAGCCAGTCGACGCTCTGGTGCGGCGCCGCGGTCGTCTCGAAGCCGAAATTGTGCTCGGCGGGGTCGGGCGCTGCCGCCGCGACCTGCGACAGGGCCACATCATCGAACCAGGCGCAACCCGCATTGTCGTTGGAGTGCAGCCAGAGGCGTGCCGAGACCGCCTCCCGGGGGCTGGTTCCCTGAAGCACGGTCTCGTGCCAGGGCAGGGTGCCGGTAACGGGCCGCGATTGCAGCAGTCCAAGGCGACCGCCGCTGGCGTTCAGCCACTCCAGGGCCACCGAGGTCTCCCCGCTGGCGTCCTGAGTGCGGACCCACACCGACAGGCGTGTCGCCGTGTTCCCCGCGAGAGCCAGAACGCCGCGCCGGTGCAAGGTATTCTGGCCGGTTCGGCACTGGATCTGCGAAGCCCAGGCTGCGTTTCGCCCGGCACTGCCTCGGATGGCCGCGGCGAAGCGGCCGCTATGGGCCTCAGGGCTACGCTCGTAACCGACCATGCCGCGCAGGACCCCCTCGCGTGAGCCGACGTCCTGGGGCTGTTTGTTCCAGCCCGGGATGACCTCGCTTGGCCCGCTGCCGTTGTCCGGGCTGACGCCCAGGATGTCGGCGGCCAGGGTGTCGGTCAGGAACACGGTGCGGTCCAGGCGCAGGCCCGGGTAGGCCTCGTCCGCTGCCGCCGCCGCGACGTGCAGGCCCGGTAGCGCGGCGAACCCCTCGAAGCGCCCGCGCTCCCACTGTCCCGAGCGCTCATCGACCACCACGGTATTGTGGCTCAGTGTCTGCCGGTCCCAGAAACGCCAGACGGGCGAGAAGTAGGAGCGCGAACCCACGTCCACCGCCTGCGTCTTGCCGTTGGCCCACAGCAGAATGCCCAGCGCATCGGAATGACCGTGCCCCAGGACTGCCGGACCAAAGTGCATGACCACGGCAAGGTCGCGCCCCGGACCTCCCGCGCGCAGGGCGGCCAGGCCGGTCTTGGCGAGGTAATCACTACGCCGCAGCAGCGGCTCCTTGGGTCCCAGCTCAATGCCGTAGCGCATCCAGGCTTCGCTTTGGGCCCGGGCCCCTGGCGTGGCCTCAAGCAGGGCGGCGTGGCGTGGGTCCTGGAAGGTGGCGTAGAGGAATTCGAAGGGCGCGCGGTCGATGCCGATATCGGTGGCGCTGTCGTTGACGGCCGGGTAGCGCGCGTCGGGGAGCAGGACGCGCAGCGGGCCGTCGAAGGCGAGTTTGGCCTTGGGCTCCTGGGCCAGGCGCAGGCCGCAGCGCTCGAAGATCTGCTGAAGCTCCAGGAGGGTCTTGGTCGCGTAGAAGTGGTAACCGGGAGAGCCCTCCCACCAGAAGCCGTCATCGAGAATTGCCCAGGTGAGTTGATACCGCAGGCTGCCAAGGGCGGCGCGGATCAGCTCGTCATCGCCCAGGCAAAGTCCGACTGCGGCGATGGCCAGGTTATGATGGCACTGCCGATTGCTGAGGCCTTCATCATGGCGCAGGCTGACGCGGACGTCTTCGCGCAACATCTGCTCGACGGCCTGACGGGTTGACGGCGGCAAGGCCTCGGCGACCAGGTCGTAGGCGGTGGCAATGTCCGCCAGCCAGCCCGCTTCGCCCAGGGCCTCGTTGGCGACCCGCATGCCGTCCCCTTCGCGCTGCTGCACCCCCCGGCTCGAGTGGTAGACATAGCGCTGGAAGCGGCGGGCGTACTCGGCGAAGATGATACCGGCCTGGTCGGCGTAGCGCTGCTCGCCGCTGAACTGGAAGGCGACGCCCAGGTCCAGCAGCGCGCGCCGGGCGGCGCCATGAAGCTGGGCGGTGCGCTGGATGCGCCATTCGGCGTCGAACACCGGCCCGGTCAGCAGGCGGTTGTCTGCCGGGCAACGGTGGGCCGTCGGGCTCTTGGCATCATAGGCCAGGGGCACGCCGTGGGTCGGGCAGAAGTAGCGCATGCTGTAAACCATGCCCTGCTCGGGAATGCTGACCGGGGCGGCCAGGGCTCGATCGCCAGCCGCGACGCTGCGCTTGAGCCAGGCATCGAAGGCGGGACCGCGTCCCCGCAGGCGCTCGATCTCGCTACGGCTGAAGGCGATGCAGGGATGCCCGCGGGAACGGTCCAGCCCGGCCAGGGAGAGGGTCGGATCGGCGTAACGTGACAGCGGTTGGACGGCGGCCTCCACCGTCGGCGGTGCCTCGGCCAGGAACTGTACCCGCGACAGCGTGACCTCGGCTCCCTCGCCCATGGCGAAGAACCGTAGCTGGAACGAATGTTGGCCGCTCCATCCCGGAGACTTGCGCAGGTCGTAGAAGAAGAGTCCAGAGCGCTCGATTCCAGGCTGCACGTACGGGCCGTCGGCGCCGACATCGAGTCCCCACAGGCCGCGCACCCGGGCGACCTCCACCACCAGGATCGGGCTGCGGTCGAGATCGAGGTTGAGGTCGCGGCTGACGTAGCCCATGGGATACTGCACCGTGTCGGAAGCGGTCGCGGTACAGCGCAGGTTCAGCCCTGCGGCGTCCGCGGACAGGGTTGCGGCGTTCGGTTGCCAGAGCTCGGGCTGGCGGAAGTCGTCCTTCCAGACGGGCGCCGGCGTGAGGTACTCCGTCAGGGCCACGTCATCGAACCAGACCGTGCCCGCGAAGTACTCAGCCCAGACCCGGAAGGTGATCACGGCGATGCCCTCGGGGATGGTCCAGACCTGCCTGACCTCGCGCCACTCCGGGGTCGGTTTCAGCCGTGCCACGTAGGACCAGCCATCCCAGGTCCCGTCGGCTTTGCTGCGTCCCACCCCGAGCACCGGGTTGCCGGCGCTGACGTTCTCGGCGCGCACCCAGGCCGTGAACAGGTAGGTCTTACCAGCCTCAACCGGCAAGCCCGCGGTCTCCGCAAATGCGCGGTCGGCCGGGCTGGCGCCGGTAAGGCGCAGGCTATAGGCGCCAGCGTGCGGGGCGACGGGGTCGAGAGTCAGGGTCGGCTTGCCCGCGGCGGCGTGCAGGGACCAACCGAGCGGGGCGCCGGCTTTACCCAGCTCTTCGAAGCCAGGATTCGGCAGGAGGTTGGCATGGAGCGTCACCGACACGGCCAGCGCCAGCATTCCGGCGCTCAGCCGCGGCATGGTGGCAACCCCTCGAGGACGGCTGGCGGGGCCAAGCCCTTCTCCCATGGAGCATCTCCTGCGTAGACAGTCGACGGCAACGGCGCGCGGCCACGCTGCGGTTCTGAGCCGAACATACCGGCAGCCTCCGCCAGGTCAACCGCGAGATCGGCAAGCCTGCTGGAGGGCAGGGGGGCCGGGCCACCCTCAGCGCCAGCGAAAGCGGTAGCGCAGCTTCACCTCGTGTACACCCGGCGGAACGGCCACCGCCATGAAGCAGGCGTCCGCTGGGAACACGGTCGCCGGGACGCCGTCCACGGTCGCTGCCCAGCCCGTGTCATAGCATTCGCCGACGAACAGCAACGCCGCGGTGGGCGTCTGCACCTGCACCCCGATGCGCCCCGTCCGCTCGTCGTAGATTCGTAACCTGCCCTTACCTGGCGCGGCCAGGGCCTGGCGCGGCGGCTCCGGGGGTGACACCTCGCCGACCGACTCAACCCACAGGCGCCCCACCAACTCGTCACCCGACTGAATCGCGGCCACCTTTTCCAGCGCTTCAGCCGAGTTCGCCGCCGGGAGCCAGTCGTAGAATAGCGTGAGGCGTGGCAACGAGCCGGGGTTCTCGAGGACGCTGAAGCCATAGTCCTCGTCGTGGTACAGCCTGGGCAGCTCCGGCAGGATGGCCGACGGTCCGCCCGCGGACGCCTCGGCAACGACCAGGAAACGGGACCCCGTAAGCCCCCAGTACAGCGCGATTCCGGCATCGTTGCGCAGGCGGGTTGTCAGGGCCTGGAAGCGGGCGGTTTCATTGGGGTAGATGCTGCCCGTGGTGCGTAGTCCGAAGCAGCCTGGCACGCCGTCCCTCAAGAGCAGAGCCGGCGCCGCCAGGCAAGCGTACAAGGTGGAGTGGCGCGGTCGAATGGACAGCCCTTGCAGGAGCGTGGCGTCGACCCGGTGCAGGCTTGCCGTGGGGCGCTCCGCGATGGCCCGCACGATCGCGGCGGCGGCGGGGTTCCCCGCGAGCGTCAGCGGGTCGGGACCGGTAATCTGACCGGTCCGCCACAGGCCGACCTGCACCAGGTCAAGGGCCAGCAGCCCGATAGCCACGGCGCCCAGCCAGCGGCGCCGCGGCGGTGAGGCCGCCGCGAGGAACCGCAGTAGCAGGTTCCAGGCCACGCCCAGGCCCACGGCGCGCCCCGCCATGAGCATGATGTGGCGACGCAATTGCGGGTCCCACTCGCGCCACCCCAGCCATTCCAGGACGGCAAAGGAAGCGGCTAGTGCCAGCAGCCATGGCAGGTTCAGGCGCAGGAGCCTGCGACTCGTGCAACCGGGACGCCAGGCGGTCTCTGCCTTCAGCGCCGTCAATGCCGCCAGCGCGAAGGTTACCCACAGCAGCCACTTCTCCGGGTAACGGAAGATGCGGAACGGTGGCAGGCTCTGCAGTAGCGCCTCGTGGAGGGGGGTGTAGCGACCGCAGGCCAGGGCCAGCGCCACCAACAACCCGCCCCACAGCAGCGCGGCCTGCTGCCGCCGTGACCGTGGCACGGGCAGCGGCAGCAGCAGCAAGCCGAGCATGCCGACGTAGATGCACGGTGCCCAGCCCACCCGGAACAGCGACCCCGCGGCCACCAGGGCCCGCCCGACGTAGGGCTGCCCCGTGTCCGGTATCCCCCAGGCGAATGGCAGCACAAACTCCACCAGCCGCAGGGGATGGAAGGACAAGGCCTGGATCTCGTCTCCCGCCAAGCCGCCGCTGCGGACCGACTGGCTGAACGAGGCCAGTATCTGGAGGGTCGGCAGCAGCGTCAGCGCCAGCGCCACGGCGGCGCAGGGCCACCCCGTCTGCCAGAGGCGGCAAAGCACCGCCTTCGGCCTGGCCCTCTGGCGCGCGGTCAGGCCGAGGATCAGCGTGCTCAGCGGCACGACGAGGGCTGCGGTAATGACCTGCTCCAGTTCCCCGGCCAGGAAGGCCAGGCCGAAGGCGGCCCCCGCCGCCGCCGACCAGCGCTGCCGGGTGGCCGCCGCCGCGCTCGAGCTGGCCTGCAGCCACGCCGTGGCCGCCAGTAACAGCCAGGGCGCTGAGGTAAAGTGGAAGGAGAACAGCATGCTCTGCATGTAGCCGCTCCCGCTCAGAATCACGGCCCCCACCATGGCTGGCACCGCGCGCAGACGGAGGCCGACGCGGAAGAATAGGAAGCCGCTGCATCCCAGCAGGAAGTAGTGCGCCAGGACGTAGAGCTTGGCGCCCCACCAGAGGCCAGGAATGAGACTGAGAAGAAAGGGCGGGTAGAAGAGCCCGCCAATGGGATTCCCCGCCAGCGACTGGCCGCACTGCGCCGAGGCATCCCATAACGGCAAGACGCCGGAGACGAGGGCCTGGCGCGCCAGGGCGCGAATGGGCATCAGGTAGGGCAGCACGTCGGTCAGCGCCAGGTACGTCCGCGGGTGCAACAGGCCGACGAAAGGCAACAGACCCACCAGGCCGCAGAGTCCGGCACCGAGCAGCGTCTGGTTGACCCGCGGCAATCTCATACTACGGCTTCACGGGAGGGCGCCGGAACCCCAGGGCGGCAGGGCTGGGCAGGGGCTTGGCAGGGAGCGCCAGACATTCGGCCAGCGCCAGCCCGCCGGGGACTATGGGCGACCTGGCGACAGCACCGCGAACATGGCCCTTCTCTCATGAGGCATCTCCAGCGCAGGCAGGCGGCGACGCGCCACCGTCCTGCGTTTGCTGCCGTGAACATATCGGCGCCCCACGCAAGATCAACGCCGCGGTCGCGCCGGGGGCGCAGGTCAGGTCCCAGGTGCTGCTGGGGATACGGCGGATACCGCCGGCTCCAGGGGATTGCGTTATCGTGCGCTGTGCAGCCTGGAGCCCGCGATGCC
>CAIZKT010000596.1:0-1503 GCA_903933565.1 uncultured Victivallales bacterium
ACCTTGGCCGGGCCCAAGGTCGAGTACGGCAAACACTACAAAGACGCGGCCGGCAAGGACCGTTGGGATCCGTACTGTTACCTGAAGAATGTCGCCTTCGGGGCACTGTCGGAGGTGACGGCCATCACCTGGACGCCGAAGACGCAGGAACCGGTACACCTGCGCCTTAATTTCGTGCCCATCAAACGCCTCGAGCTGATCCGGGCCGACGGCGGCGCACCGATCGCGCCGGAGCAGAACGTGCTGCAGTGGGCCTTTCAGCACCGGACCGGCACCACGGACCTGCGCTCGGTGTTCGTTACCCTGGTCGAACCCTACGCCCAGGCCCGCTTCATCCTCGGTATCAGCCGACTACCCGTGCAAGGGACCGACCCTTCGGGCTACGCGCCGGTGGCGCTCCAGGTCAGCTTTGCCAAGGGCCGCGACCTGCTCCTGGCCACGGGCGACCCGCGGGGCGAGCTGCGCGGCGAGGGCTTTCGGCTGGTTGGCCGCTTCGGCTTCATCCGCGAGCGCGAGGGGCGCGTGGTGGCCATGCACCTTACCGAGGGCTCGCTGTTGCAGTTCGGGTCGCGGGAGCTGAAGGCGCCGACAGCCGCGGCCACGGCCAAGATTGTGGCGGTGAAGCGCGGGGCGCGAGAGATCACCGTGGCGGGCACGCTCGGCGCGACGGCGGACCTCGCCGGGAAACGCCTGCTGGTCGACAACCACGGCGAACGCATATGTTCGTACACCATCGTCTCTGCCGCGGCGCTCCCCGACGGCCGCACCCGGCTGGTGTTGGACTCGAATGGCGTTCTGGGCGAGGGCATTGCCAGCGGCTACGAGGAGGGGGTGATCCGCAACGGTCCCACCATCAACATGCCCTTCGCCGGACTGGTACGCCTGCCCGACGGCCGACTGGACTACAGCGACTGCTTCTACTACGGTGCCCACCTCGAGAACGGTAAGCGCGGGGTGGCGCTGCGGGTCCGCGGCGTCATGGGCTTTCCCTACCAGGCCTGGAGCAAACTCAGCGATGCCGGCAGCAACCACGTGTACCTGGTCGATAAGATCCCCGGTGCCAAGCTGGAAACGCTCCTGGCAGACCAGCCGCAGTTCACCCTCTACGAGTATGGCGTGGGCGATGCCGTGCGGCTGGACCGTGCCGCCCATCTCGAGCTGCCGCCCGACAAGGCTCCCTGAGCCCAAGGCGCAGCTCCCACCGCCCGAGCCCAGGCGCCTGAGCACACCAGGCCGACCCTAGTGACTCCCCCCCGGAAAATCTGTCCCAGCCGCCCGACATGACTGTGCCATAATGGCCCATTGCGGGGGCATTCCTGGTTGTCATCTCTAGGCTTCATCCACACGTTTCAGCTACGTCAGGATGGACCCGGCGAGGGGCGCAAGTCAGCTCCGTAGGGGCTTCTGTTTCGATCGTCTCCGCGTCCGGCGAGCAGAACGGGTCACGTGACTCTTGAGGAAGACTTCCGGCGGGACGTGTCGCGAATGCCAGACGCCGCGGAG
>CAIZKT010000597.1:0-2521 GCA_903933565.1 uncultured Victivallales bacterium
AGTTCTCCAGCGGGTAGATCAGTTGCAGGGCTTTGAGCATTTCATTGGTTTTCACGTTTTGTTCACTTTCTCGTAGATGGACAGATCGGTGGGCGGAAGATCCAGTTCGAGCTGGTCGCTTCCCCGTGTGACATGCAGCGCCCCGGGTTCGGTCCGCAGGCGGCCGCGCTGCTCGAGCATGTTGGCCACATAGTCGGCGCTGTAGGCACCGAACTCCATGGCGTCGCGCAGGGCGCGTTCGGTCTTCTCGTCTCCGTAGATTTCGCTCAACGAGACGATCTTGCGCACATGCAGGAACGGGTTGGGCCGGTGCTCCCCGAGCTGCCGGTAGTACGACTCGGCCTGCCCGCTCAGGCGCAGGAACCGCTGCATCGTCTGCTGGTCGCGTGCATGACGGCGCTGGGCCACCAGTGCGCTCTCATGCTCCGGATCCACGATGTCGCGCGAGCGCTCATAGCTGCGCAGATGCGTGGCGATCAGCATCCCGCCTCGGTAGAGCAGTACCTTGTCGGCATAGGCCCGCAGCTGTACCCGCGTGCCCGCATGACGGGCCGGCACGGAGTACCGGTTCCCGTCGAAGTGGACCCGGAACAGCGAGGTGGCCACCGCCTCACGTTCCATGCCGGGATCGTAGACCCGGTCCGCCGACAGAGGACTGAGCTTTTCCTCCGCGAACATCTCCTGCGGCTTGCGCCGGGTCACCGCATGGATACGGCAGTTGGCCACTTCCTCCATCCACTGCCGGGCCGCGCATTGCACCGCCGCCAGACTGGACAGCTCCAGGCCGGCCAGAAGATTCTTCTTCACGTAGCCCACCGCGTTCTCCACGCGTCCCTTTTCGTTCCCCGACCGGACGTTGCAGGCGCGCGGCTCGAAAGCGCAACACCGCGCGAAGTCCAGATACCGGGGATGGTACACCGCCGGCTGGCCGGACGGATGCGAGAGCACCGCGCTCTTGAGGTTGTCGAGCATCACCTTCCTCGGCACGCCGCCGAAGTAACGGAACGCGTTCTGGTGACAGCTCAGGAACTGCTCCTGCCGTTCCAGCAACGTGAACTCCACATACAGCTTGCGGCTGTAGCACAGGACCATCACAAAGAAGCTCAGCCGGCGACGGGTGTTGCCCACCGGCACCGAGCCGGCGCAGCCCCAGTCGACCTGTGCGCATTCCCCCGGCTCGAAGGCCAGCGACAGATACGCCTTCTGTGTCGGCGGACGCAGCTGGCCCACCAGCGTTTTCAGGATGCTGTAGCCGCCGGTGTAGCCGTCCTGCCTCAGCTTGTGCAGCAGCTGCGCCGCGCTGTACGGATGCTCCGAGAGCCAGCGCACCAGCCGGTCCCGGTACGGATCCAGCTGGCTGGCGCGACGCACCTTCCTGCGCTGCCGGTAGGCCGGCTGCGCCAGCCAGTACCGCACGGTCCGCTCGTCCAGCGAGCAGGCCTCCACGATCTGCGTCACGCTCAGGCCCTGTCCGCTCAGCAGCCGGATCTGAGAGTATTGCGCGTAGTCGATCATGAGCGCACCTCCGGGAGTTCCAGCACCTGGTACAGCCCCTCGCGGTACGCCACCAGATCCGCGCGGCACAGCCCGTCGCGCGCGGCCGCCAGCCGCGGGGCCGGCAGGTTGAACAGCCGGCTCACACTCGCGTCCGCGTAATAGCTCAGCCCCTCCGCGTCGCCGACCGTCACCAGGAACAGATACAACGCCAGCTCGTCGGGCTGGCAGCGCCGGCAGAACGCCTCGCGCACCAGCCGCCCGTCCACCCAGCTGAACTGACGCGGCACCTGCCGTACACGCTCCTCACACAAAACCTGCTTCCGCTCGTTTATCACTTCCAACTCCTTTTCGCAGGTCGAACCCGGGCCCTTTGCCAAGGATCGCCTGCCCGTGAGCTTGGATGCGCGCGAGGTACGGGGCTATCGGATCTTGTAACGGCCCAAATAAGTGTGCCGCAAGACCCACAATGAGAGGATGTTCCGCGAGTTTGAGATCTTGTAACGGCGGGACTTCCGCAGATAACTCTGCCTTTACAGGCTGATGATCAGATGGTTGCGCGGATATCGTCTCTTGTAACGCAACGGCTTTCACCTTCCCGTACTCCGGATGGTCTTTGCGCCAGATGCGAACACGGCGCACCGCATAGGATCCACGCTGAAAAAAGTCGCGGTTGCACGGCCTCGCGATCCAGCGACGCTGGCTGTCGATCTTGCTCTGAATCTGGCATGCCGCCGCCGAGCAATACTGCTGGCCTTTGACGCGACAGTCCGGACGGTACATCCTGCCGCAGCACTTACACTTGCGTCGTCGTTTTTGCTTCATCCCGCCATCATGAAGCCGGACGATTCCACTGTCACACCCTGCCCGCTATATCCCCGCGCCACGACCCGCAATGCAATAGGAGAACAAGATCTGATATCTCGTCATCATCAGGAACAAAACCAAACGGAAGAACACCCATCTTCACACTGGCGCGTCTGACCCATATCCAGACTGCCGTCGGCAGGAAGCGGTGACGGGCAAT
>CAIZKT010000598.1:0-2550 GCA_903933565.1 uncultured Victivallales bacterium
CTGCACCTTATCTGTGAGGATCTGAGGCAGTTTGAGCGCTCCCTCGGCGACCGGGTGGTGACGCTCGGTCCGCGGAAGGTGCCGCGGACAGGAGCGTCCACAGCACGCGGAGTGCCGCGCTCCTGACGCTTGGCGCTCCCTACGCCCCTCCACGCGCACGGTCGCGACGACGCCGGCTCGACGGGGACGCAGATCGGCTCGGCGTTCGCTCAGGCGAGACCTTGCAGCGGGCATGGGCCGCGGCTGCATTCTTACTAGTAAGACAACACTCTGCCTGATGAGGTACGCTATGCAGACTTTGGCTACTACGAGGATGTCGTCGAAGGGCCAAGTGGTGATCCCGGAGGAGATCCGCAGAGCGCTGTCGCTGGAAAGCGGCACGCAATTCCTTGTCCTTGGCGAGGGTGACGTTGTGGTCCTGAAGACGATCTCCCCGCCGTCAGCCAAGGAGTTCGACTCCGTCATCAGGCGGGCCCGGGCGCAGGCCAGGGCTGGCGGGATGGTTCCCGCGGACGTTGCCGCCGCCGTCAAGCAGTCGAGGCAAGCCCGATGAGGGTCGTTCTCGATACGAACGTTCTTGTCTCGGTGGCGCGGGCCGGGTGGTGGTCAGCGGTGACGCCCACCTCCGGGCCGTCTCGGGGTACCGCGTTAGACGTGATCCGACGTCCGACATTCCCACCGACCCGTTGCCAGGATAGCCATCACGGGTCATGTTTCCACGGTCTGGATGAAGGTTGGTCGCTCTTTCCCGAGGTGAGCCATGAGTGTAAGCGTCAGAGAGCTCTCAAGCTTGGCGTTGGGCTTGCCTGAACGCTCGCGGGCGATGCTGGCCGATCTCCTCCTTGACAGCCTTGACGACGGCGCCCCTGAGTCCTACGACGTGGCGTGGTTGGAGTTGGCCAAGCAGCGGGATGCGCAGTTGAGCGATGGCTCAGCCCAGTCCAGGAGCCACGGGGAGGTCATGGCGTCTGCCCGTGAGGCGGTTCGATGCGCGAGGTGATCTACCACGAGCGCGTCGAAGACGAGGTCGTGCCGCGCTGCCGTGTATTACGAGCGGCAGTGTGAAGGGCTGGGATCCCGCTTCCTGGATGACTACCACAGGACGGTGCGGGACATCGTAGCGGAACCTTCGGCTTGGCCTCCCCTCGTTGAGCAGTACCTGCGGCATCAGCTCCGGCATTTCCCGTACGGCGTTATCTACAGAGTCCTACTGGACAGTGTGCGCATCCTCGCGCTCATACATCTGCACCAGCACCCGGACTACTGGAAGAGCCGGCCGTAGTTCCGCCGCCTGCCTCCGCTCCGGCTGCCTGTATCCTGGCTCCGCTACAGGGTCATCAGCCTTCGACGCCACGAACTCCGCCATCCCGAACAGGCCGCCGCCCTTGTATGCGGTCGGCGATGTGTAAAGGACCGCGAACTCGCGGCCGGTCTCGTCAAGGATCAGCGTCCCGCTCAGCGACACCGCCGTGCCGTCCGCCAGCTTGCCAGCGGTCTTGACGCCCCCGGCGCTGTCTACCGTGAAGGCCAGGTAGCCGCTGCCGTACTCCTTGCCGCCCGGCAGAACCGCCGTGTAGTAGCCGGGGTAGGGTGAAAGTTCCGTCGCCATGCCCGCGTCCTTCCAGATGTTGCGGTACATCACCGACACCAGGTCATCGCCCTGCTTCCCCTCCACCATGGCAAGGGTCGGCGCCTCGGCGAACTCACAGTTGTCCACTGCAAAGATCAGCGGCACAACTTCCTTGCCCGCCGGGCCCGCCACCGTGACGAAGAACCCCACGGTCGGGCTGCTTCCGGGGTCATACCCCGACGCGCCGAAGGTGCAGTTTGTGGCTCCAGCCGAGAGCTTGCCGGTGACTGTGCCCACCGCAGTCACTGTCATGGTCGCTGCCCCGAAGTCGTCGTTCAGCCTGCACCAGCCGTTGAACGTCCCCGAGGCCCAGGACGGCAACGGACCCACGGTCATGACGAAGGTCTGCACGGCCGCCGTCGGGTTCGCGTTCTTGGCCGTGATCGTCACCACCTTGCTGAGGGCGGTCGCGGTCGGCACTCCGCTTACGGACTTCGTCGCGGCGTCGTACTTCAGGCCAGTGGGCAGACCGGTCACCGTCACCGTCGGCAGGCTTGCGGAGGTGATCTGCAATGGCAGGTTGAAGGTCACGCCGACCATCGCGTTCTGATCTTCTGGCTTCTCCACTATCGGCTTTGCGATGTCGTTCGTCGCTCCAAAGTACGCCGTCACGGTCACATTAGCATCTGTAATCAGGATCTTGCGGGTCGCCGCCTGCGAGTTGTTTTCCCAGCGCAGGAAGGTACACCCCGTCTTGGCCGTAGCGGTGAGTATCGCCGTATTTCCCGTGGTAAAGTTGCCGCCGCCCGTGACCGTGCCGGATTGAGCGGACGGGTCAACAACGGTCGTCACTGTATAGCTATCGACCTGTGCAATAAGGATGGGCCGTGGTATTCAGCCCCACAGGGGCGTTCCATACCAGCCCAGGGCAACGCCCTGGGTACCAGTTCACCCCACAGATTGAGCCCTGAAGGGGCGGC
>CAIZKT010000599.1:0-3671 GCA_903933565.1 uncultured Victivallales bacterium
CTACGGAGCTGACCTGCGCCCCGCGGCCTCAGTTGGGTTCACTGCGTCATTGGGTGTATCGTCATGCGTCACGGGATGGTCGGCAGCGCCCAACTTAGGCTGGGTCTCGTCGGCCTGCGTTCACGCCAACCCCGAGAAAGAGAGCCCAGCATGCGCTTGGCAAAGCCTGTAGTCGCGATACTCTTCGGCGCCCTGTCCGGGGTCGCGGCGGACCGGATCACGGTCACGACGCCGAGGTTCGAGGCCGCGTTCGAAGCGGGCACGTTGGCGGAACTGCGCCTCGGCGGCGCCGCGGTGGTGACCCCGGGTGAGGGGAACCTGGCCGGCATCCTGCGGGTAGGCAAAGACCACCTCATCATCCCCGCGGCTACCGAAGCCGCCGCGCTTAAGCCTGGGCAGCCGCTTCGGCGGCTCTACCGGGAGCTGACCGGACTTCCCGGCGCGCTGCTGACGCAGGAGTACTCCCTGGTCGGAGAGGACGTGGTCATCTCGCAGCAGGCGACCTCGCCGCAGCCAGGGGTGCATGGGGTGCAGTGGGGGCTCGGCCTGGTGCCGTTGACCTACAACATTGTCGTACCCGGACAGGGTGGTGTACGGCTGAAACGGGACTCGCCCGACGCCGCGTACCAGTTCGACTACCCCATCTCCTGGGAGGCCCAGTTCGTCGTGATCGAGGGACCCGACCACGGCGTCTGCATCTGGGCCGATGACCCCTCCGGACGGCACAAGCGCTTGAAGGTGAGGCGGCAGCCGAATGGCTGGCAACTGAGCTTCACGACGCACAACCCCGCGCCCTTTGCGGCCTTGACGGAATGCGTTTCCGTGGCCTGGCATGTGTCGCCGTACAGCGGCGACTGGCGCGTGCCAGCGCAGCGCTATCGCGACTGGGCCGCAACCGCCTGGAAGCCGACCCCACGCGCCGCGCAGACCCCCGCCTGGGCCAAGGACATCCGCTTCGTGGTCATCACTGGTCAGGACCTGCCGGTGCTCGAGAGTCTGGCCAAGCGCGTCGACCCCAGACAGACGCTGCTGTATGTCCCCAACTGGCGTAAGTTTGACTACGACCGTATGTACCCGGACTACACCCCGAACCGTACCTTCCCTGCCTTTGTCGAGCAGGCGCACGCTCTCGGTTTCCGGGTCATGCCACACGTCAACTACTTCGGCTGCGATCCCCTCAGTCCCGAGTATGCGGCCTTTGAGAAATACCAGGTGCGCAATCCGTGGAGTCACGAGCGCGAGTGGTGGCTGTGGGAGCGGGCCAATCCCGCCATCAAGTTTGCCTATATCAGCCCGGCCTGCAAGGCCTGGCGCGACCTGCAAATCGGCCGTTGGAAAGAACTGGTCGAACGCTACAAAGTGGATGCGCTACACCTTGATCAGACGCTCTGCATCTACAATGATGACAACGGCCTCATCGAGGGCATGACGATGCTCGAAGGCAGCCTTGCCTTGCACCGTGAACTGCGTCAGGCTCTGCCCGACATCGCCATCTCCGGCGAGGGACTGAACGAGGTGACCATGCGCCACGAAGCCTTCGCCCAGCGCCACGCCTACGGGCTGGACTTCGTCGAGGGGACCTGGAACCGCGCCAAGCTGGCGATGGCCCATCCCATCAGCGCCTACGTCTTCAACGGCTACACCCAGCCCTATGGCTACCTGGGCATGGGCGCCCCGACCAGTGGCCAGCTCTACGCCGCCTGGCGGGAGAACTACCAACACTGGGGCGTGATCCCAACCCTGGCCTGGCCCAACCTGGGACTGCTGGACAGCCCTTCCGGCTTCGCGCTCCAGTGCCTGCAGGAAGCAGCCTGCTTCACCCGCCACCGCCTTGATCCCGACCTTGACGGTGACTGGCCAGCACCGGTCTTATTCCCGTATCGCGGCGACGGTGGCATCCGGGCCGTCTACCGTGACGAGGGCCAGGGCAGCGCCTTGGTGGTGACCCAGGACGGGACCCCAGCAGACGTCTCACGCATCATTACGGGAGTTGCGGAGATCGCGCTTCCCGGGTCGCTTTCCGGGTGGCGCTGTTACGACGACAAGCGCCTCTTCGGCCTGGACCCCGAAGCCTGGTACCCGTACAGCCCCGAACCGCGTGAGGCGCGGGCCTTCCACGTCCAGCAGCTCACTGTCGGCTTCACGGCAACGCGGGTGACCCAGACCGAGCAGATGGCCGTCGTCGAGGTCAGCGACGTGGGCCAGGTCACGGCCCTGGCAAACCGCTTCGAGCTGGCCGTCTGCGGCTCGCGTCCCTTCGTCGGCAAGGGCCTGGAGACCCGCGGTCCCTTGCGCGATACCACCGATGGCGCGCTGTTCGTACCGCAGGGGTCGGACATCCAGGCGCATCCGCCGTGGAAAGCCGAGCGCCAGAACCCGCAGACGGGAGTGCTTGAGGCGAGTGGGACCGGCGTGGCCTATGCCAGCTTCCCCTTCGCCCTGCCCGACCTCCAGGGCTCGATCTGGTTCCGTTGCCAGGTCGCCATGGATAAGGGCGCCGTCGGCGAGGGCAAGACGGACGGGGTTCTCTTTGCGGTCGTCGCCAGTGCCGCCGGAGTTCCCGAGGCCAAGGCCGAGAGCTTGAACGCCAGCGCGACCCAAACGGCGCTGGACCTCGATCTGACGGCCTTCCGCGGCAAGGAGGTCCGCCTGGAACTGCGGGTCGATCCGGGACCGCAGCGCAGCGCCACCTTCGACTGGGCGCGCTGGTACCGCCCCCGTCTCGAGGTCAAGCGGCGGCAACCGGGCACCATCGGCATCGCGGGGGCGCCCTTCACCTACGCCCTGACCTCCGCGGGCGAGGCAGCGACCGTGATCGAGAGATCCGGCGACACCCTGACGGCGCGCCTGGAGCTGCCGGGTTGCCTGATTCTGCTCAAGACGCCGCCGCCAGCCGTGACGCTGCCACTCGACCTTGGCGACACTCCCTTCATCCTGACCTTCACCTCGGCCGCGGGGCAGCTCCTTGAACAGCCGCGCTACGCCGCCGCCGGACCCGGCGAGGGCAGCGTGGGCGGGGTACATCGCCACGGCCTGAGCATGCACCCACCGGACCAGGGAGCAACCACGGCGGACTACCCGCTGACGCTGCCCGCCGGCCGCGCGGTCCTCCGCTGCTTCATCGGCTTGCGCGATGGGTCGAAGTCCGACGGCTGCAGCTTCATCGTCAAGGCCAACGGCGTGGCGGTGGCAGAGCAGCGCAAACTCCCCGGCGAGTGGTCAGAACTGACGGTTGACCTTTCGCCCTGGGCCGGCAAGCCCCTCGTGCTTTCGCTGGTCACCGACAGCGCGGGAAGCCACAACTTCGATTGGGCCGTCTGGGGTGAGGCCAAGCTGACCGCCGAATAGCGCCAGCAGCGCGCCGTCCCGGATGTGTCGTCCGCTTGAAACGTTGTCTTTTGCCCAGGCGAAGACGGGCGCATGTCAGCTCCGCAGGGGTTCGCTTGTCTGAGAACCGCAGAGGGTCGAGGGCCTGCCCGCCGTGGTGGGTAGAGAGACCAGGGGGGGACGCAGTGTCCGAGTCCCCCCCGTCGACTCGATCCAGATTTCGATTTCCATCTCGATCCGCCATCCCGCCGCTACGGTTTCGCGGCGGCACCCTCAGCCGCGGAAGTCGCGGGTTAGCCTCTGCCTCTTCAGCCCCGAAGGGGCGCCATCCCTTCTGCCTCTTC
>CAIZKT010000600.1:0-13220 GCA_903933565.1 uncultured Victivallales bacterium
CATCGAGACCGGCCTAATGACCACCATCCACGCCTACACCGCCACCCAGAAGACGGTTGATGGGCCGTCCAAGAAGGACTGGCGCGGCGGCCGCGCCGCGGCGTGTAACATCATTCCTTCGACCACCGGCGCCGCCAAGGCCGTCGGCGAAGTCCTCCCCGCCACCAAAGGCAAGCTGACCGGCATGGCCTTCCGCGTGCCGACGCCGGATGTGTCCGTTGTGGACCTGACCTTCCGCACGGTTAAGGACACGTCCATCGAGGAGATCGACGCGGCCCTGAAGCGGGCGGCGCAGAGCTACCTCAAGGGCATCCTCGGGGTTGCCACGGAGGAACTGGTGTCGACCGACTTCATCCACGACGAGCGTTCGTCGATCTACGACTCCCTGGCCACCCTGCAGAACAACCTGAAGGGCGAGAAGCGTTTCTTCAAGGTCGTTTCGTGGTACGACAACGAGTGGGGTTACTCGAACCGCGTCGTCGATCTGGTGCGCTACATGGCCAAGAAGGACGGCGTGGCCTGAGGCAGGCAACAGCGCTTCTGAGCCGATCTTTCAACGCCCGGCGGGGTTCGCCCCCGCCGGGCGTTTTCAATCCATGACTCACTCCGGCGTTGGCCCTGAAGCAGGAGGCTGCACCATGACCCCACAGCCGATCACCGCCACCTTCTCCATCGTCGCGGTTGACCCGGCGGCCGGCACCTGCGGCGCCGCAGTGGCCAGCAAGTACCCTGCAGTCGGCAAGGTCGTGGCCTTTGTCCGCCAGGGGGTCGGCGCCTTCTGCACCCAGCACTACTCGAACACCCCATGGGGCCCAGCCGCCCTCGACCTGCTTGCGGACGGCAACCTGCCCGAGTCTGTGTTGGTCGAGTTGCTTCGCGCCGACCCACTGCCCGGCAAGCGCCAGCTGGCGCTCATCGACATGCAGGGCCGCGTGGCTGTGCACAACCCGATTGCGGCAGACCCCGATGGCTGCTGGTGGGGCGCGCTCTGCGGACGGTTCTATTCATGTCAGGGCAACACACTGGTCGGACCGCAGGTCGTGATCGCCATGGCGACCGCCTTCGAGCAGACCACCGGCCACCTGGCGGATCGGCTGGTCGCGGCCTTGCTGGCAGGCGACCAGGCCGGTGGCGATCACCGGGGTCGTCTCGCTGCCGGCCTGCGCGTCGCCGGCCCCGGCCTCCGGCCCAGCCCCGCCGAACTCGACGTCGACGCACATGCCGACGCCGTTGCCGAATTGGGTCGCCTCTACGCCATCCGGCGCTCCGAGCTGCTGGTGTAGCCGAGCCCCGCGGCTCAAGGGAGCGCCAGAACCCGGGGCCCGCGACGACCCCGGCGTTCTTCTGGCGGTTGAAAGCAATGAGAGAGTAGAGGATAGCGCTCCCATGGTAACTTGGTATAGCTCGACGCTGCGCCTCGCAGCCCTGCTGATCGGCGTGAGTATCAGCCTGGGCGCGGCCGAGTCGGTGGCAGTTCTGGCCGACGCGCTGCCCGACCCGGGGTTCGAACAGGCGGCGCTGGTATGGTCACGGTGGCCGGCGGAGACCTCCAGCACGGCGCAGCTTGATGCCGCGGTAGCACACTCGGGTCGGCAGTCTCTGCGCCTGCACGCGGTGGCTTCGGATGACCGCCTGTTCCCCAATGTGGCGGCCCAGGGCCTGGAAGGCGGCAAGTTCTACCGGGTGACCCTGTTCGCGCGGCGCTCGCAGACGGTAGCTCCAGAAGCCATCACCGTGCATCTGAATGTGACGATGGCGCCCCCGGGAACGGCAGCCCAACGGCTCCAGCCGATGATGCCAGAGTGGTTGCCCGCGGGCGACTGGGAGCGCTGGACGGGGGTGTTCCATTTGCCCGTGGGCACCGCTGCGGTGCAGTTCTGCCTCGGCCTGCAGAATGCGGTGGGCGATGTCTGGATCGACGATGTGACGGTGGCAGACCTCGGCCAGAGCAGTGGGCAGGCATCGACCCTCTGGCGTACCGTGTCCCTTGGGGTTGAAATCGGCAGTGAGCCGCTCAAACGCTACGCGGGTCACAAGGCGGCGAACGACACGGTGTACCAGAGCGCTGGAGAGTACAACCGGCTGCTCTTCCGGGCCGCCTTCGCGGAGAATGCCCTGCGTCATGCCGAACGCCGCTTGTTCTATGCGGGGGGCGAGGCGCCAGCCGAACTGGGCGCGGCGTTGCAGGAACTGGAGGGTGCGCTGGCGGCGGCGTATGACGGCTATGCCGCCGCCTTCGGCCGCGGCGTCGAGGCCAACTGGAGTACGTTCCGGGATGCGGCCCGGCGTCTGGAAGCGGCATGTGCCAGCGTCGAGACCGCCGCAGCGCGGGAGACGGCGGCGACCCAGGCGGCCAGACCGGTGCCGCTGCCGACACACCTGGGCCGCCAGGATCGTACCGTGCCGCCGTTCGGCCCCGATGGGCGCATGAACCGCCTTCTCTTCGGCGCCTGGAGCCCCTTGGAGTTTCGCGAGCAGGAAGCGCCCTTCGAGTTCGAGTTTCACTCCTCCATTCCGGGCAGCCCACCGGACGACACTCGCGAGGAGCCCGACTTCTCCTTCATCAAGACCGCCTGCGACCGCCTTGAAGAGCAGGGCTACCGGGGCAGTTTCGGCTACCTCATGTTCGGCATTCACGACCGGCTGTATGCTCCCAAATGGCTGTTGGATAAGCATGGTGCGGACCCGGACCTATTCCGCGTCTCATGGGATGGCCTCAAGGCCGTGCGTGACGACGGCAACCTACAGCGTCTGAACTATTTCCACCCGATTGTACAGCGCTTCATCGACCGCTACCTCGAGCAGTACGCCAGCGCCTGCCGGAGTGAACCTCGCGTGTTGTTCTACGAGACCAGTCAGGAGGCCTATCCGGGCTTTGCGGCAGAGGGCGGCAAGCAGCGCCAGACAGGCTACGGCCCCGCGGCCCTGGCGGAGTTCCGGGCGTGGTTGACGGCGCAGTACAAGACCATCGGGGCGCTGAATGCCGCCTGGGGTTCGGCCTATGCGGACTTCGCTGCCATCGAGCCCGCAGCGGACGCCAACGCCAAGCCCGACCGGCCCCGCGACCCGCTCGCGGCCGAGTTTGAGCGCTTCTGCGAGACCGCCTACATGGACTACCTGGCGCGTTGCTACCAGGCGCTCAAGCGCGGCGACCCTGACCGACCGGTGGCGGCACGGCACAGCTCGCTGATCCGCAACATCAACGGGGCTCGCGTGTTCGAGACCTGCGACGTGCTCTCCTGCCACAGCGACGCGCCACATATGAGCCTGATGACCGTCTACGCCAACAGCCTCAACCGCTACCATCACAAGGCCCTTGGCTACCTCGAGGATTTCTGGGGGGTGCAGGAACAGGGTAGCCGCCCCTGGGACGAGCGGATCCAGCGCGCCGGACTACAGGCCCATGTACAGCGTATGTGCATCTGGGGCCGGACCTTGCAGATGAAATGGTATGCCTACACCGCTGGCGCCTACCTGTTCAGCTACAACGGCAACTGGTTCGATCCGCGCTACGACGTCACTACGCTGCGTTATTGCGCCCCAGCCCTGGCGGTCGCCAAACGTGCCATGGAACGGGTGGACTGGGTCCTGACGCATAGCCAGATCGTGCCAGCGCGCCTGCTGGTCATACAACCCTCGGTCGCCATGCGCCTGGAGCGCCCTGCACGACGGGTCTACAGCGCCATCCTCGACCTGCACCGCGTGCTGTCCGCTGGCGGGATGCTGTACGAGTTGTTGCCCGAGGAGTATATCGAGGACGGTCGGGCCGACCTGGCTGGCTTCGCGGTCGTGCTGCTGCCGGAGGCGACCTACCTCAGTCCCGGGCTACAGCGTCGGCTCGCCGCGTATGTCGCCAACGGGGGCGTGGTGGTAGCCGTGGGCCAGCCGGGCGCATACGACCACCTGGCCCGGCCCAGTGGCGAGTTCCTGACCGCGGTCACGGCTGCCGTGTCAACGGACCGCCGGCCCGGGCTCGCCCAAGCGTGGGGCAAGCCAATCCCGGCGGCAGAGCCCGGCGGCATACCGACCTTCGCCGCGGGAGCGGGGCAGCTCATGGCAATCTCCGGCAGCCAGGCGCTGCTGACGCCAGCGGGGAAAGCAGACCTGCTGCGCCTGATCGCCAAACACGCTCAACCCGAGGTCTGGAGCCGCAACCGCCAATTCGAGACCGTCCTGCGCACGACCGAAGACGGCGAACGCTATCTCTTCGTGTTGAACCCAAGTGCCGAGGCCCGGCGCGAGGACGTCGTCTGCCTGCGGCAGGGGCCGACGTCCGTCGTGGATGTCTCGGTCGACGGGGGCGCGCCAGTGCCCGTGGTCAGCACGGAAGGGATCGCCGGGCTGTGCCTGCGCCTGCAGCCGGGAGAAGCTGCCGTGCTGTGGCTAAGGAAGCCATGACGAGACGGCGACACCCTTTTCTTGATCCCCTGTCCCTCGCGGGCGGCAAGGCGCTCCCGAATCGCATCCTTCCGGGGCCGATGGAGGGCATCACGACCGGAGCGTTCTGCGCGGTCCTGAGTCGGGCCGGGTATGCGCGCTGCTGGGTGACGCCGTTTCTGCGTTTGACCACGGGAGTGCCGCGGTCGGCCCGGCTGCGCGAGCATTTTGCGCCATACCTGGAGGCGAGACTGCCGTTCATAGCCCAGATCATGGGCACGAACATCGACCTGCTGTGCGCCGCGTCGGTCGGCCTCGCCGACCTGGGCGCTGTTGGCATCGATCTGAACTGCGCCTGCCCCAGCCGCACGGTGCTAGCCAACGGCGCCGGGGGCGCCCGCCTGCGGCATCCTGAGTGGATCGCGACGGCGCTGCGGGCACTGCGCCTGGCCGTGCCCGGCTGTGGCCTTAGCATCAAACTGCGCAGTGGCCTGACTGACCCCGCCGAGATGGCGGACATCCTGCCGGCGGTCGCGGCGGTCGCACCCGACTTCGTGACGCTGCACTACCGCACCGCGGCGGAGAACTACGATGCCGTCCCTGGCGGCTGGGGGCGGCTGCTCCGGGCTCGGGCGCTGCTGCCCGGCATCCTGCTGGTGGGCTGTGGCGATGTGCTCACTGCCGCCGACGCGCTCCGGCTGCACGCCGAGACCGGCGTGGACGGTGTGTGCGTGGCCCGGGGATTGATGCGCAACCCGCATCTGCTACTGGACATCGAGGACGCCTGCGCCGGTGGTACCCCGGTGCCGTTTGGCCCCCGCCAATGCCTGGGCTGCTTGCGTGACATGGCTCGGCTGTCGCTGGACAGCGGCCGGACCCGCCCCGGGTTTGTGCTTGAGGTGGCCCGCAATATGTTGGGCGAACGCGACGCCTTGTTCCAGGACCTGTACCGCTGCCGCACGCTTCGCCAGGCAACGGACCGGCTCGCGGCAGAAGTGCCGCCGGAGGAGAAAGCATGACCCCGAACCCCGTCCGCAAAGCCCTGCTTGAGCGCCGCGTCTGTATTGGCACTTGGATCCAGGTCGGCCATGCGGCGGTGGCCGAAGTCCTGGCCAACGCTGGTTTCGACTGGCTGTGCGCCGACTGTGAGCACACCGACATCGGCCCGGCCGAGTTCGCCAGCCTGGCCCGGGGCATGTACGGCCGCAGCCCGGTGCCGCTGGTGCGGGTTCGCGAAAACGATACCCTGGCCATTCGGCAGATGCTCGATATGGGTGCTCTCGGCGTCATCGTGCCGTTGGTGAACACGGCTGCGGAAGCCGAAGCCGCGGTGCGGGCGGCCAAGTACCCGCCGCAGGGCGTCCGCGGCTTCGCCTTCCACCGCGGCAACAACTGGGGTGCGGACTTTACCGACTACGCCGCCCGGGCCAACGCCGAGATCGCGGTGGTCGTCATGATCGAGTCGAAAGAGGCGGTGGAGAACATCGACGCCATCCTGGCCGTCGAGGGTGTGGATGGCGTCTTCATCGGTCCCTACGACATGAGCGGCTCCTACGGCCTGCCCGGAAAGACGACCGACCCGGTCATCCAGCGGGCCTGCACCCGCGTCGTCGAGGCCTGCCGCAACGCCGGCAAGTCCGCTGGCATTCACGTGGTGCTGCCCACGCCGGAGTCCATCGAGCAGGCCATCCGTCAGGGGTTCACCTTCATCGCGGTCGGGGTCGACACCATTTTCCTCAGCCAGGGCGCCAAGAGTGCCCTGACCACCGCCCGTCAGGCCGCCGGGACCCGCTAGAGTGTCGTCCGCTTGAAACGTTGTCTTTCGCCCAAGCGAAGACAACGCGGCTCGCGAGGCCACTCGCCCTCCACGAGACTGCAGGGGCGGTTCATGCGACCTCGGCGCGGACCTGGGGCAGATGGCTCGTCCCTACAGGGCTCAAACCCATAACTATCCCATACCCAGGGCGTTGCCCTGGGCTGGTATGGCCGCGCGCCTTCAGCGCTCCAGGCGGACCCCCTTATTGCACAGGTCGACAAAAAGGGACCTCAATCAGGCCACGGTGATCCGGCGCACTTGGTCAAGGTCTGTCTGGCCCATGAAGATCTTGGCGATGGCATCCTGCATCAGGGAGCGCATGCCCTGTTCCATGGCCAGGATACGAACCACATCGGGTCCGGGACGAGTGACCACGAGGTTCTTCATTTCGCGGGATCCCATGAGGACCTCGTGGACGCCGGTGCGGCCGCGGTAACCGGTGCCGGCGCATTTTTCGCAGCCCTTGGCTCGGCAGAGTTTAGCGGTGGCCAGGTCGATACCGAGTTCGGGGAAGGCAGTGGCGCCATAGAGGCCGACGAGGCGGTCGATGTCGGGCTGTTCCGGCGCGTACGTTTCCTTGCAGTCGCGGCAGAGTGTACGCACAAGTCGTTGGGCGACGATGCCGATCATGGCATCGGCGAAATTGAGGGGGTCGAGGCCCATGTCGAGAAGGCGGGTCACGGTCTCGGGGGCCGAGTTGGTGTGGAGGGTGGAGAAGACGAGGTGTCCGGTGAGGGAGGCCTCGATGCCGCTGTGAGCGGTCTCGAGGTCGCGCATCTCACCGATCAGGATGACATCGGGATCGCAGCGCAGGAAGGAGCGTAAGGCGCGGGCGAAGGTCAGCCCGATGTTGGAGCGGACCTGGAGTTGCTGCAAGCCCTGCTGGGTGATCTCGACGGGGTCCTCGGCCGTGAGAATCTTGCGCTCCGGCGTGTTGATCTTGGCCAGCAGAGCATGCAGGGTGGTGGTCTTACCTGAACCGGTGGGGCCCACCACAAGGAGGATGCCGTGGGGGTTCTCGATCATCTGCAGCAAGGCTTCGGCATTGCGCGGGCTCAGATTGAGTTGGTCAAAGGGCAGAGGCGCGCCGGCGGTCAACACGCGCATGATCACGCTCTCGCCGTTGACCGTAGGCAGGGTCGCGACGCGCAGTTCGAGGGGAATGCCGCGCAGTCGGCAGGTGATCTTGCCATCCTGGGGCAGCCGAGTCTCGGAAATATCGACTTTGGACATGATCTTGATGCGGGAGACGACGTAGCGCACGTGCTTGGCAGGGATTTGCAGCACCTCATGGCAGAGGCCGTCCACGCGCATGCGGACAGTGCCGGCTTCCTCGCCTTTGCGAGGCTCAACGTGGATGTCTGAGGCCTTCATCTCGACCGCATCGGCAATGAGTTTATTGACCAGTTGGATGACCGTCGCGTCGGTCTGCGCTGTCAGCTCGTCCTCGTTTTTGTTCGTTTCGCCGTCGACGAGCTGGAGCGTTTCCTGGTCGAGTTGGTTAATCAGTTCGCCGAGCTGCGTTTCCGGCGGCACAATCTCTTCGACAATGACCTCCGGCAGAGGCTTGTCCTCGAAAGGTTTAACGCCCAGAAAGGTGAGGATGTCCTCTTCGATCCCGACCATATAATCATACTGGCGGGCGCCGAGGATGCGCTGGATGTCCAGGAGCCGCGCGTTGTCGGTAGGGTCATCGATGAGGATGACGGCGCGTTCGCGGTCACCGGCCACCGGAACCCAGCGACTGCGGACCAGATAAGGCCGGTTGAGGACTTCCATGAGGGTGGCGGGCAGGATAACGGTCGGATCGTAGGCCATGTAGGCGACGGAGTAGAACTGTTCGAGGGCCACGGCGATCTGTTCGTCGGTCAGGCCGAAATCGCGGCGCAGGATAAAGCCGACGGAGTGCTTCTGAGACAGGGCTCGGCGGCGCGCGTCATCCAACTGTCCCGCCGTGATCGTGCCTTGGTCGATGAGCACCTGGAACGGCCCCACGGTGGACTCCCGGTCCATCGCCAGCCGCTGGGCCAGGACGGCGGCGAGTTGCCGGGCCAACTGGGTATCCTGGGTGGAAAAGGATCCCGTGAGCTTATTAGCGAGTTCGAGGACTCCCAGGACGCTGTCGTCGCTGGTGATCGGTACGGCCATGACCGAGCGGGTGAAGAGACCAGCGGCCTGGTCGCGCTCATAGTCGAAGCTGAGCTGTTGGTGGAGGGCCTGCAACTGGTCGGGGTCGTAGACATCGTCGACGACGGCGGTCTGTTGGCTCATCGCGACGTAGCCGGGGATCGAGGTAAGTCCGAGGGGAAGGCGGTGCGTTTCCGCGTCAGGCACCGTGCAGAAGCGGGTGACCAGAGCCCGTCCGTCTCCGGTTCGTTCGAAGAGGGTGATGCGCTCGGCGTCGAACATACTGAGCAGTCCGGGCTGGATTTCCTCGAGGGCCATTTCGAGCCGTTCGGTCTCGTGGATGCGGTCGCAGATGGCATGGAGCCGAATCTCGTAGTCGATGTACTGGCGGTTGGCGGCCGAGATGCGGGGAAGTTCCGCCGACGAGTGTGAGTTCATACGACCGTGATCCTCTGGAAAGGGGACAGCTTCGGGCGGTTCTTGCCTATTAAGGTCGTCTCACGGCGCGGTGCGGTCAAGCGGGCCTGGCGGTGCAACGACGGCGGCGGTGGTGCGGAAATGCAGCTTGGCGACCGTCCCGAGCAGCTTCGGATCGCGGTGGAGCACAGCCTTCGCCGCCTGGGTAACTGCTGGTCCGGCGCCCTTGGGCAGGGCGATGCCGACCTGTTGCGCCAGGGCGTCCAGGCGGCGGACGAACTCGGCACGGGCCAGAATGGATGCGGCGGCCACCGCGATGTCGGCCTCGGCCTTGGGGTGCTGTTCGAGGCGAATGCTGCGACCGCGTTCCTGCAGGGCGCGCAGGACGGTCTCTTTGCGGCCGAACTGGTCCGAGATGGCGCGGGGGCAGGAGGGCTCGAGTTCGAGCAGATTCTCCAAGGCCTTGGCATGTCCCCAGGCCAGGAGGCGGTTGAGGTTACCGAACTTCTCATAGAGTCGGTTGTAGGCATCCGGGCCGATGGCCACGACGCTGAAGCGTCCCGCGCTGACGGTACGGATCTTGCCGGCGAGATCGGCCATGCGGCGCTCGCTCTTGATGGTCTTGGAGTCCGCCACCTTCAGGAGCAGGAGTTGCCGAGCGATATCGGCATCGACATAGCAGGCAGCGATGACGAGGGGACCGAAGTAATCGCCCTTGCCGCTCTCGTCGATGCCGGCATGGGGCTCGAACATGTCGGGATGCTCCTGCTCGGCCAGCGCCGGTTCGTAGCCGAAACGGGCTTCGTGCAGCACCTCAGGTTCGAGCAGAAACTGCACCAGTTCGGCGGTGCCCTTCCCCTGCACGGTGAGCTTGCCGGACTGGTAGGCCACGACCGTAGTGCCCTCGCGGGCCGCCTTCCAGAAGGCGTAGGGGGCCTCGGCGAAGCCCCAACTGCGGTCTTCCAGGTGGCCGCGCACGGCAGCGGCCTGGGCGGGGGTCACGGTGCAGACGTAGCTGGTGCGCTCAGGCATGGCACCTCCAGGAGGAACAGGAGACAAGTCCCGACTGCAAGACAACGCCAACTTACCGTAGCGTGGTCTGCGGGCTGCTGCCAGGCGCCCGATCTGCTCAGGTTGGCTCGCGTCGCGGGGTCGCGTCGGCCGGGGTCGTCGGCGAGAAACAGAAAGCGGGCAGGTAAGAAAGACCTTACCTGCCCGCTCGGTCAAGGGAATCCGCCGAGGTTACTTCGGCGCCTCATTCTCACGCTTGGACTGCCAGTAAGCCCAGGCCAGGCAGCCGATCGAGATCGCGATCACCAGGTAGCGGAACAGGTGGCTTTCCTGGTAGCGGAACGACTCCATGATCGGGTAGGCGGCGGCGGCGGCGGCGTTGCGCACGCTGTCGACGATACCCCGGTCATAGACGGCCATGAGGGGCACGGTCAGGATGGCGACCATGTTCATGACCTTCAGCAGGGGGTTGACGGCCGGACCGGCAGTGTCCTTCAGCGGGTCGCCGACGGTGTCGCCGGTCACGGACGCCTTGTGCTTCTCGGAGCCCTTGCCGGTGTTCTTGACCAGGTCTTTGGGCTCATCCTCGACGGTCTTCTTGCAGTTATCCCAGGCGCCGCCGGCATTGCACATGAAGGAGGCCATGAGTTGACCGACAACGATGGAGCCGGCCAGGAAACCGGCCAGCGCGATGGGGCCAAGCAGGAAGCCCACCAGCACCGGTGCGAACACCGCCAACAAGGCCGGCCCGATGAGTTCTTTCTGCGCCGACTCGGTGCAGATGTAGACCACTTTGCCGTAATCCGGCAAGGTCGTCCCTTCCATCACGCCGGGGAGGTGGAACTGGCGCCGGCACTCGTTGACGATCAGATAAGCGGCGCGCCCCACGGCGCGGATGGTCATCGCCGAGAAGAGCATGGGAACGGCGCCACCGAGCAGCATACCAACCAAGAGGGTGGGGTTGGAGACGGACAGCATGTTTGCCACATTCTGGAACAGGGCGATAGGCAAGGCCTTTTCCTCACCGCCACCCCCCGAGCCGATGACGGTAATGAACGAGGCGTAGAGCGAGACAGCGGCGATGACCGCGGAGCCGATGGCGACGCCCTTGGTCACGGCTTTGGTCGTATTGCCGACGGCGTCGAGATCGGCCAGGATTTGGCGGGCTTCGTGGTACTTGGCGAGGTGCTCAGCCTTGGTCGCGCCCGGCTTGCAGCCCAGCATGTTGTCTTTCTCGTAGCCCATCTCGCCGATGCCATTGGCGTTATCGGCGACCGGGCCGAAGACGTCCATGGAGATGGTATTGCCGGTGAGCGTCAGCATGCCAATACCGCACATGGCCACGCCGTAGGCGATACAGATGGGGTTCGTGCCGGCATAGACCAAGACCGAGGCGATGATCGCCGCCCCCAGAACGATCGCCGTCACCACCGAGGACTCGTAGCCGACCGCGAAGCCTTCGATGATGTTGGTGGCGTGCCCGGTATTGCAGTTCCGGACCATGCCCTTCACCGGCGAATATTCGGTGCCGGTGAAGTACTCCGTGGTCCGGTTCAGGGCGATGCACAGGATGATGCCGATCAGGCAGGTGTAGGCGGGGCGCATGTCCAACCCCATCACGCCGAGGGTAGCCCAGCCCGGCAGCGGCTGGTCGTAGACGCCGTTGGCGCCAGCCATATGACCGATCCAGGGCCGGGTAGGATCAGGATCGAACTGCAGGTAGAGGTAGCCGAGGGCCATGAAGCCAATCACCGAGATGATTGACCCAAGGATGAAGCCGAAGTTGATGGACTTCATCGCCTGAGCCACGCTGCCGCGGTCGCCGGCGCGCACGGAGTAGGTCGAGATGATGGACCCGAGGACGCCGATGGCGCGCACGAGGATGGGGAACATCACGCCCTTGTGGCCGAAGGCGACGTAGCCGAGGATCATGGCCGCGACGATGGTAACTTCGTAGGACTCGAAGATATCGGACGCCATCCCGGCGCAGTCGCCGACGTTGTCACCGACGTTGTCGGCGATGGTGGCCGCGTTGCGGGGATCGTCTTCGGGGATGCCGGCTTCGATCTTGCCGACCAGGTCGGCGCCGACATCGGCTGCCTTGGTGTAGATACCGCCGCCGACGCGCATGAACAGCGCCAACAAGGTACCCCCGAAGCCGAAGCCGAGCAGGGCCTCGTAGGCGTGCTCGCCGTAGGTCATGAAGATGAGCGTGCCGCCGAGCAGGCCCAGGCCGTCGGTCAGCATACCGGTGATGGTGCCGGTGCGGTAACCCAGCATCAGGGCCTTACCGAAGCCTACCGGCGCGGCCGCCGCTACCTTGAGGTTGCCGGTGGTCGCCAGGCGCATGCCGACGAAGCCCACCGTGGCCGAGAAAATGGCGCCGATCAGGAAGGCCCCGGCGCGTCCCCAGGCGAAGGGGTCAGCCCACTTCAGATCGGAGCTCATCGCCTTGCTGACGAAGAGGATCACCACCAGCACGGCGATCATGATGGCAACCGTGCTGAGCTGCCGCTTCAGGTAGGCATTGGCCCCGGCGCGCACGGCGTCGGCAATGGCCTGCATCTTGGGGGTGCCGTTGTCCGCGGCGTTGACCTGCTTCATCAGCATGAGTGCATAGAGCAGTCCGGCGACCGCGATCGCCAAGGTAACGAACAAGGCGATGCGTTCGGCGTTGGAGAACTTCGGTTTGCCCGTGAGAGGATTCGGGGTCCGGTCCAGAAAGGAGAAGTACTTAAACTGCACGGGCTCGCTGTGGGCCAGGGCCGCGGCTCCCGCCTGAACGGTGGCAGCCGGGGAGGCGAGGGTGGATTCGGCCGCAATCAGACCGCCGCTTTCGAGCATCGCCGGAAGATGGAACAGCAGCGCGAAGGTACCGGCAAGCAAGGAAAGGTACAGCCATGGATGCCGGCGCAAGTACGAGACGCGACGTCGAGTTTGCCCTTGTTGACCACGTTTCACGTTCACAGCAGCACCTCCAACAACGAAGCTTTCCACTCTCGCCGAGCCGAGGGATCGGCTCCAGGCACAATGTCCGGGAACAAAAAAGTTCCTAAACAGACGTGCTAAGATAGCAGGCAAGGGGCTGTTTTCCAGCCGTGAACGGGAGTTTTCCGCAGCGTGCGCAGCGCTGCAACAACTTCCCCTATCGAGTCCTACAGAGTGGTACATGGCCGCCGCCGCGGCGGAAAGGGCGCCCTGAGGATCTCCGCCAATCTTCACTGGGGTTGCGCTGCGGCTGCAGGGCTGATTCTTCTTCCGGGTGGTAGGCGCAGTGGAGTCGGCGGTCCGCCTCGGCACGGCCGGGCCTTCCGCCGTCTCTGGGGATACCGCGAACCGGCCCGAAACGGGCTACGGCATCGCGGGCTCCAGGCCACTGGGGGATACCGCGAACCGGCCCGAAACGGGCTACGGCATCGAGGGCTCCAGGCCACTGGGGGATACCGCGAACCGGCCCGAAACGGGCTACGGC
>CAIZKT010000601.1:0-3592 GCA_903933565.1 uncultured Victivallales bacterium
AGCCAAAGCGGTGTCGCGGTCGCCGTCGGCGACCTTGCCACACGCAGTCCACATGGCCGCCGCGCGATATGGACTGCGTGCGGCAGAGGGCCGCGTCCGCGGCCCGTCGACGCCGCTTTCACTGTCGGCGGGACGACGGCGGTCGTTTCTTGAAACAGCCCTGGGTTGGCGTTGCTGTTCAGACTCTCTCGCGGCGTTATGTTGCCAAGCGTGGGCTGAGTCGCAGGCCTGGGACGAAGGAGAACCGCGATGGCATTGGACTACCGCGTTGAGGTCGAGACAATCTTTCACGGTCGGCAGCGCAACGAATGCTGGTTTGAGCCGAGCGTGGCGCTGGTGCCGGGCGGCCGTCAGGGCGCGGCGCCGGGGGTCATCGTGACCGTCAGCCAACTCAACGGCTCCGATATCGGGCCGCATCACTACACCTGGACGCATGACGGCGGCGCCCGCTGGAGCAATCCGGCCCAGAGCCAGGCCTTGCAGGTGAACCCCTTGGACAACGACGTCTTTGAGAAGCCCTGGCTGTCGCCGTTCTATCACCGGGCCAGCGACACGTTGCTGTTGCTGGGGCGGACCTGTTTCACCCAGGACACCCTGCCCCGGCCGAACGTCAAAGGGGAAAGCCATGCTCTCTGGAGTCCGCGGGCCAAGGGGATGTCACTGCTGGCAGACCTGATCTACTCGCGCTGGGATCGGCTGCGGGAGGACGCGGTGCCCTGGCAGCGGGTGAACTGGCAGGCCCACTTTGTCGGCAGCGATGTGACCCAGGTGTTTTCTTCGGACGTCTGCCAGCGGCTGGAGTTGGCGGATGGGTCGCTGCTGTGTCCGGTGACGCTTCTGGGCGCCGACGCGCGCGGCCGGGCCGGCGTGCTGCGATTGGTCTGGGATGGAAAGACCCTGGCGGTCGCCGAGCGCGGCAACGTGCTGACGTGCGCCGACGTCCGCGGCTTCCACGAGCCGTCGCTGATCCGGCACGGGGAGCGCTACCTGCTGACTCTGCGTAACGATCTACGCGGCTACGTGGCGGTGTCGACGGACGGCCTGAACTATGCCGAGCCGCGACCGTGGACGTTTGACGACGGTACCGAACTGGGCAGCTACAACACCCAGCAGCACTGGCTGCGGCAGGGTGACACGCTCTTCCTGGTGTATACCCGGCGCAGCGAGCTCAGCAACGGCGTGGTCCGCCACCGCGCGCCGCTGTTCATGGCAGAGGTAGACCCGGCGGGGCCCTGGGTCCTGCGGCGAACCGAACGGGTCATCATCCCGGAGAACGGGGCGCGCATGGGTAACTTCTGCACCCTGAACCTGAACGAGCACGAGGCCTGGGTGATCACCGGCGAGTGGCTGCAGCGCCTGATTGAAGGCTACCGCGAGGGCATGCCTTTCTTTGTGGATGGGGCGCGCGGTGATTCGCCCTACAATCGCATTCAATACATCGGCAATCTGCTGCTGGCGCGCCTGCGTTTTTGACAGACCGGAGAGGTGACGCACATGATCCTGTTTTTCGACACCGAAACCACCGGCATACCGAAGAACTACAAAGCGCCGGTGTCTGATCTGGCGAACTGGCCACGGCTGGTGCAGCTTGCCTGGCTGGTGGCGGCGGCGGACGGCACCGAGGTCCGCTGGGTGGAGCACATCATCAAACCGCAGGGCTTCGTGATTCCCGCCGACGCCACGCGCATCCATGGCATCAGCACCGAGATGGCGCACGAGACTGGGGTGGAATTGGGGGTAGCGCTGGCCGAGATCGCCGCGGATCTGGCCGCCGCCACGGTGCTGATCGCCCACAACATGTCATTCGACGAGAAGATCCTCGGCGCCGAGTTCCTGCGGCTGGGGCAGCCTAACCCGCTCGCGGCCAAGCCTAGGCTATGCACTATGCAGGCCTCGACCGACTTCTGCCAGCTCCCCGGACGCTACGGGTTCAAGTGGCCCTCTCTGGATGAATTGCACCGGAAGCTCTTCAAGCAGAGCCTGGAGGGTGCGCACCAGGCTCTGGCGGATGTCCGGGCCTGCGCCAGGTGCTACCTCGAGCTCCGGCGGCTCGGGGTGATGCGCTGAGCCAGGGGGGCGCCTCAGTACAGGGTGTAATTGGCGCCGCAGCCCAAGCTGATGGGCCGGGGTGGGAGGGGTCCCGGGGTGCTCTTGAAGACGTAGGCGGCCAGGGGGGCGGTGAGGGTCACGTCGGGGACGCTGTCGCCCGTCATATCGCCGTGTACGACCATGTGTCCGATCTCGCCCTCGGCGTAGGGTCTGCCGCCGTAGACATCGGCTTGTGACTCCATGGCGAAGGTGCCGATGCGCCGACCGTTGCCGTCGAAGAGGCCGCGGGAGTGTGGCAGGATGATCTCGTCCAGGCCGTCGCCATTGAGGTCGGCCAGGGCGTGGAAGCGGGTGTATTCGGCCTTGATCTCGCCGAGCCACTCGCCGTCCTCATGCAGGAGCCAGACGGCGTTGCCGTCGCCGCGGGCGGCATTCGGCACGATGTCCACCAGGATCTGCACCCCGGGCCGGTCAGGGCGGACTTTGCCGATGTCGATGGACTCGAAGTGGTGTCCGCTGATCTCCCAGAGAATGGCGCCGTCGCCGTCGATCAGCAGCAACCGACCGTGCGAGCAGCAGGTCAGGAGCAGCCGGGACTCGTCCGGGGTCGGGCCGCCGCGCAGAACGCGAGCGCAATCGAGATGGCCGCCGCCCTTGAAGCGGCCGCCGTCTTCCAGGGCCCAGCGGACCGTGCCGTCGGGGTTCAGCAGCGCATAGCCCGCCATGATCTCGTCGCGGCCATCGCCATCGACATCCACGGGCACGGGCTGATGTGCGGTCTGGTAGCCGGCGGGCTTCTGGATGGTCCAGAGCACCTTGCCGCTGTAGTCCAGGGCCCAGATCTGCGAGTAGCGGGTCTTGACCAGGACCTCCGCCGCGCGCCCGCGGCCGGCGAGGTCGGCGAAGACCAGGCAGTCGGTGGCCTCGGGCGGCATGGCGAGCCGGCGGCGTTCCTGGCCGGTGGCGCCGTCGAGTTCGACAAGGAAGCCGTCGGTGCAGAGGATCACCTCGAGTTTGCCATCGCCATCCCAGTCGTGGATCTGGCAGGCGACGTCATGATGCAGGCCGCGGCGGCCGACCGCGGGGTTGCCCCAGCGCCAGAGGACACTGCCATCCAGGCGCTGGGCGACCACGGCACTGGTGTAGTGGACATCGCCGACATTGACATTACGGGCCGAGACGATCTCGACCTGGCCATCGCCATCGACATCGCCGACCAGGGTCCAGGCGCCGCTGTAGTCCGGGTCGAGCGGGACTCGTTTCCAGGGCTGCACCTTGGGCGCCAGGCCCTGCAAATCCCCCTCGTCTACGGTCTGGAAACAGCTCGGTTTGACTGGCATGTGAACTCCTGGAGTGAGTGGGTCGCGCTAGGCTGCGCGAAAGCCAGAACATACCACGGGCCGGCCCGCGCTGCCCAGGGCTGTTTCAAGAAACGACCGCCGTCGTACCGTCGGCAGCGAAAGCGGCGTCGACGGGCCGCGTCCGCGGTCCTCTGCCGCACGCAGTCCATATCGCGCGTCGGCCAGGTGGAGACGGCGAGACG
>CAIZKT010000602.1:0-3304 GCA_903933565.1 uncultured Victivallales bacterium
GCGTCGGCGCCGCGGCGGCCCCGCAGGGCCGCCCTCCAGGCGATCCGGCGCGTCCCGGCCGGATCGGAATGGGAACCGCGGCGGCAAGTCTCATTCCGGTATGTCCGGCCCCAGCCGGGGGCCCCGCTGAACCCTGGGACCTGACTCGTCACCACCCACGGAACTGAGCGCTCTCGGCCGCCTCTGTCCCTTGCGCCGGGCCGCCCCCGCCAGTAAGCTATGACGTTTTCTGCCCCGTACCGACCACGCGCACAAGAGGACGAACACATGAGACGACTCGCATGGGTAGGGTTGTTGCTGGCATCTACGGCGGCAACGCTGCTGGCAGAGGTCAAGCTACCGACCTTCTTTTCCGACCGCATGGTGTTGCAGCGCGAGACCGAGGCGCCGGTGTGGGGCTGGGCCGCTCCCGGCGAGAAGGTCACGGTCACGGGTTCCTGGGGCGCCAGCGGCGCGGCGACCGCCGCGGCTGACGGCAAGTGGCGCGTGGACCTGAAGACCCCCGCCGCCGGCGGGCCCTTCACCGTAACCGTCCAGGGCGAGAAGAACACCCTCGAACTGAAGGACGTACTCAGCGGCGAAGTCTGGCTCTGCTCCGGCCAGTCCAACATGCAGTGGAACGTGGCGAACTCCACCAACGCCCAGGTGGAGATCGCCGCCGCCAAGTACCCGCGGATCCGCCTGCTCGGGGTGAACCTGGTGACGGCGCAGGAACCGCAGACCGAGTGCGGCGTGCGGGCCTGGGCCGAATGCTCGCCGGAGACCGTGGGGCCCTTCAGCGCCGCGGGCTACTTCTTCGGCCGCAAGCTCTACCAGGACCTCGATATTCCCATCGGCCTGATCAACTCATCCTGGGGCGGCACCTGCATCGAAGCCTGGACCCCGTGGGAGAGCCAGAAGGACGATGCGGTCGTTCGGCAGAGCAAAGAGTCGTACGACGCCCGCGACAAGACCTATGACCCCGAGGCCGCCAAAGCCGCCTTCGAGACCGCGAAGAAGACCTACGACGAATGGGTCAAGGGCGGCAAGCAGGGCAAGGAACCCGCGCGTCCGCGGGGGCCGGTTCAGCCGCGCAAGGACCCGAACTATCCGGCGAACTTGTACAACGCCATGATCCACCCGCTGGCGCCCTTCGCCGTGCGGGGTGCGATTTGGTATCAGGGCGAGGCCAACGCCGGGCGGGGCAAGGCCTACCGGGGGCAGATGGAGCGCCTGATTACCTCCTGGCGGCAGGCCTGGGGCAGAGACCTTGCCTTCTACCTGGTGCAGCTCCCCAACTTCATGGCGCCGTGGCAGAGACCGGTAGAGGAAGGCGGTTGGCCGGACATCCGCGAGTCCTTCATGAACACCGCCAAGGAAGTCCCCAACACCGGGACGGCCATCACCATCGATATCGGCGAGGAAAAGGACATTCACCCGAAGAACAAGCAGGACGTCGGCGACCGTCTGGCCCGCCTGGCCCTGCACAGCACCTACGGTAAGACCGGCTTTGCCTGGTGCGGGCCGGTGTTCAAGGCCTGCGAATTCCGCGACGGCACGGCGCGGGTCAGCTTCGACACCGGCGGTGCGCCGCTGGCCGTCAAGGGCGGCGGGGAGCTGGTCGGCTTTGCCCTGGTCGGGGCCAACGGCGTGCCGGTGAAGGCCAGCGCGGCGATCGAGGGCACGGATACGGTCGTGGTGCGTTCGCCGGAGGTGACCCAGCCGGCCATGGTCTACTATGCCTGGGCCAACAACCCGGTAGGGGTCAACCTGGCCAACGCCGAGGGCCTGCCGGCAGCGCCGCTGCGCTTTGGCACGATGCCCAAGTTTGAGGTGTTCGCCACCTACCTGCCCGAAGAGGCCAAGGCCTACAAGCTGGTCTACGCCTTCGATCCCACCGCCTCCCAACTCAGCGACGGCGGCACCCGCTTCGTCTACGACGAGGACCACTCGGCGGATTTCAAAGGGCCTTTCAAGAAGATCGCCTATTTCATGGCTCTTCAAGATCTGGCCGGCAAAGAGACGTATGTCTTTGTCGCCATGGACCCCTTCTCCCCCGAGATCGGCAAGATGGGCGTGCCCACCAAGGCCAGCGGCGCGCGGTTTCAGATGAAGGTCAGCGGCGTCTTGGTGAAGAGCAATGTGCCCGGGGTCGCGGCAGGCGAGTATGCGGAGGGCTGCAACCTCGAGTTCTGGGACTGTAACTACGGGCCGGCGAACGCCAGCCAGGTTCCCAACGCCGACGACAAGGTCAACGATTTCGGCGACGTGATGAGCCCAGAGGCGTCGCCGGGTTACGGCTGCATGCAGATCCACAATTGGCAGGGTAAGCACAGCATCCTCTGCTTCAACCGCTTCGGCAACGGCAAGGGCAACGACGTCGGCATCGGCAACTCGGAGGGCCCAACCCGCGATTGGACCTTTACCTCGAGCGCCAAGAACTACGCTCGCGGCGAGTTCAAGATCCTGGTTCTGCCCTAGACTGAGGAGACGGTCAGATGCACTATGAGCGTGTGCTGGTGTTCGGGGCACACCCGGACGACGAACTGCGCATGGCGGCAGCGATCGCCAAGCTGAGCGCCACGGGGACTGCGGTCACGGTGGTCATCTGCACGGACGGCTGCGAGGGCTATCCGCGCCTCGAGATGCGGGACACCATCGTGGCCACGCGGGCCAAGGAGAGCGACGAGGTGCAGAAGGTCCTCGGCGTGCAGCGCTACGTCAACCTCGGCGCCCCCGACATGGGCCTGGTCAACGATAAGGCCACTCTTAAGGCCGTCATCCGGGTCATCCGCGAGGCCCGGCCACAGGCCCTGTTCACCCATGGCGAGAGGGACCGCCATCGCGACCACCTCGCCACCCACCAACTCAGCCTCGAGGCCGCCTGGCACGCCGGCGAACCCGTCAGCGCCGAACTGGGCGCCTCCTGGCGCACCCCGCATCTCTACTACTACAAGAATACGGCTCTGGAGGGCCCCGTGGTGGAGTTCCAGGTGACGGACTTCGCCCACGTGGTGCCCCTGGCCTACGCCACCCAGGTCTCCCAGCACGTGCTCTTTGGCCGCAGCCGCGAGCAGTATCTGGCCGACGCCGAACGCATCCGGGCCAACCCGCCGCGCACCATCGAGCGCTTCATCCTGCACCCCTGGACCGTGTTGCAGTCCTTCCCGCCGTTGGGGTAACGGCGCGCCGGGGCGAGGTTCGCCCTCCACGGTCCGCGGCAAACTTCGCTGGCATTGCCGACGATGGCCCAGGGCTGTTTCTCGACCTGTGCAATAAGGATGGGCCGAGGTATTCAGCCCCAAAGGGGCGTTTCATACCAGCC
>CAIZKT010000603.1:0-13846 GCA_903933565.1 uncultured Victivallales bacterium
AGCCCACCGCATCTCCAGCAAACCGCGGTGGAGCCCACCGCATCTCCACGGTATTCTGGAGAGGCGCCTGGCCTCAGGCGCGGGCGGTGGAGCCCACCGCATCTCCAGTGAACCGCGGTGGGGCCCACCGCATCTCCATGGTATTTTGGAGAGGCGCCTGGCGTCAGCGCGCCGGGGCCTGATTTTCCCACTGTTCCAAGGGCATGAAGCCGGCGGTGGCAGCGGCCTGGTCGAGGGCTTTGCGCTGATCGGCGCTGACCGGGACACCATCGCGGGCGTAGTCCTTTTCGCGCTGCCATTCGAAGCCACCGGGGAGTTCGGCCTGCTTCGCCCCGGGGAACGGGTTCATGCTCCGGCAGGCCGCCACGAAACGTTCCGTCTGGAGGCGGAACTCGGCGGGGGGGAGAAAATGCGCGATGTTCATGGCCAGCACGAAAGTGCCCTGGTTGGCGGCCGGGTACGGCTGGCGGTCCGCGGGGGGGTAGTCGTAAACGCCAGCGAGCTGGCCGCCGAGGATCTGGGTGACAGCGCCAAACCCCAGCAGTTTGAAGAACGCATCCGGCATCAGCGAAAACTTTTCCGCCAGGTTGTCCGGGGTCACCTCGGTCAGGTAAACACCCAGGTCCGGCACCAGCGGCGGTTGCTCGCCGGCGGGGATGGCGATGCTGATCGGAGGCGCGGAGGGCGCCCACCAGATGCAGGAACCGGCCGCGGGCAGATGCCGGACCGCCGAGGCGGCAAGGCCAATGCAACCGGCCGCAGCGCAGGCCCTTGAGTAGTGTCCAGCCGCGCCGAAGTGTCCATGATGACGGGTGGTCGCGGCGCCGAGCCCGGTGGCAAGCGCCTTGCGGATGGCGGCCTCGGTGGCCATCCACGCCGGCGTATAGCCCATGCCGCCGTCGCCGTCGATCACGGTGACCGCCGGACTGTCCGTCAGCACGCGGATGTCTGGCCGCAGGTTAATCCCGCCACTGGTGATCTCGTGGAGGTAGCGGGCCAACTGCCAGGTGCCATGGCTGTGAACCCCGCGCAGGTCGGACTCCACCAGCAACCGCGCCAGGAGAGCAGCCTGGTCGGTGGGCATGTCGATGTGCCGCAGCAAGGCGTAGGCGTAGTCGCGCAACACCGCAGGCGACACCCGGGTGAAGACGGTCGGCGGCAGGTTCACTCGCATGGGCATGGGCGTACCTTTCTCACAACGCTGGCCTCTTGATATACCGAGGCAGCCGGAAATGTAATGCCTCTCGGCCCAGGTGACAGGGGCGGCGCCGAAGGCCCAGGGCGGTTTCAAGAAACGACCGCCGTCGTCCCGCCGGCAGTGAAAGCGGCGTCGACGGGCCGCGGCCGCGGCCCTCTGCCGCACGCAGTCCATATCGCGCCTCGGCCAGGTCGAGTGCGTGTGGCAAGGTCGCCGACGGCGAGCGCAACAGCGCTTTGGCTTGGCGCCTGTGCCATGCCTAACTGAGTATGTTCTCGCGCAACCCGATACGGCAGACAGACTACGGGGTGTGGCGACGCCCAGCCCGGTTTCTTGAAACCGCCCCGGTCGGCAACCAATACGCTGGGCGTCTGGCGCGTCTACAACTGCGGGCTTGTGTACGGATTCAGAAAGGCACGACAATGACGCACACCATCCTGGTCACCGGCGGCGGCGGCTTCCTGGGGTCGCATCTCTGCGAGCGCCTGCTGGCTGAGGGTCACGACGTCCTTTGTCTGGACAACTTCTTCACCGGCGACAAGCGCAACATTCGTCACCTGCTCGACCAGCCCGGTTTCGAGCTTATCCGGCATGACGTCACGGTGCCCATCTATCTGGAGGTAGACCGCATCTTCAACCTGGCCTGTCCCGCCTCGCCGGTGCATTACCAGTTTGACCCCGTACAGACCATCAAGACCAGCGTCCACGGCGCCATCAACATGCTCGGGCTGGCCAAGCGCACCAAGGCGCGTATCCTGCAGTCCAGCACCTCTGAAGTGTACGGCGACCCGGACGTGCATCCGCAGGTCGAAGCGTACTGGGGCAATGTCAACCCCCTCGGTCCGCGCGCCTGTTACGACGAGGGTAAGCGCTGTGCCGAGACCCTGTTCATGGACTACCACCGGCAGCACGGGGTCGAGATCAAGATCATCCGCATCTTCAACACCTACGGCCCGCACATGCACCCCAATGACGGCCGGGTGGTGAGCAATTTCATCATCCAGGCGCTGCACAACCAAGACATCACCATCTATGGCGAGGGTCAGCAGACGCGCTCGTTCTGCTACTGCGACGACCTGATCGAGGGCATGCTGCGCCTGATGAACACGCCGCCCGAGGTCACCGGTCCGATCAACGTCGGCAACCCGGGCGAGTTCACCATCCGGCAACTGGCGGAGATGGTCATCGAGTTGACGGGCTCGCGTTCAACCCTGGTCTTCCGCCCCTTGCCCCAGGATGATCCACGGCGGCGCTGCCCCGACATCCGCAAGGCGCAAGAAGTGCTCGGTTGGCAGCCGGTTACGCCCTTGCGCGAAGGCCTCACCCGCACGATTGCGTACTTTGAGATGCTGATGCGCGAAGGAGCCTGCTGACCGCGGTGCGCCGACTGCTGGACGAGTTCCGTAGCTTCATCGCCCTGGAACGCGGTCTGTCGCCGCGGACGGTGGCGGCCTACGGCGCGGACCTGGAGGGGTTCCTGGCGCACCTCGAGGCCAAGAGCCTGACCGATCCTGAGCGCATCGGTCGCGGTGACATCCTCGACTACCTGGAGCGCTCCCAGGATGAGGGTCTGCAGGCGGCCACCCTGGCTCGACGCCTGGTCTCGGTCAAGGTCTTCTTCCGCTACCTGGTCCAGGAGCGCGTCCTGTCCGACGACATCACCGAGGTCATGGAAGGCCCCCGGCTGGGGCGCATCCTGCCCGGCTTTCTGAGCCTGTCGGAGGTCGAGGCTCTGCTGGCCGTTTACCCGGGCCACGACGTGCTCGAGCGCCGCAATCGTGCCATCATGGAGACCTTTTACGCCACCGGCATGCGGGTCAGCGAGTTGGCCGCGTTACGGCTGGATGGACTGCACCTGCGCGAGGGCTACGTCCGGGTCAGCGGCAAGGGCAACAAGGAACGTGTGGTCCCCCTCGGGGTGCCCGCCCAAGGCGCCCTGGCCTCGTATCTGGCGGAGGTGCGGCCGCGGCTGGATACCACCGAGCGCGCCATCCAGGTATTTCTCTCCTTCCGCGGTCGCCCGCTGACCCGCGAGCGCCTTTGGGCCATTGTCCGCACCGCCGCGCAGCGCGCCGGGATACAGCGTCCGGTCTACCCGCACATGTTGCGACACTCCTTTGCCAGCCATCTGCTGCAAGGCGGCGCCGACCTGCGCGTCATCCAGGAAATGCTTGGCCACGCCGACATCGCCACCACTCAGATCTACACGCACGTCGATCGCGACCGCCTGGTCCAGTTGCATCGGCAATTCCACCCTCGTGCCGAGTGACTAAAGAGGCTCTTGCAGAACCCTCGGCTCACCCGTCTCTCGCCTGGAGCCGGCGGTCCGCCCCGGCACTGCCGGGGCTTCCGCCGTACCTGGGGGTCTTGCCGACGGCGGTCACCGCGAACCCGCCCGGAACGGGCGCTGGCAGCGCGGGCTCCAGGGCCAGACACGGGGTTCTGCAAGAGCCTCTAAAGAAAAGACGCTCGGCCATGCAACCCAATGCCTCTTGGCCTGTCTCATTCAGCAGTACGAGCCGCCCCACACAGAGCGGCTGATGGTTCCAGAAAACAGTTCAGACGAACTTGAAAATTTAATACCCCGGCAGCGTCTTCCCTCCCTCCTCTCTCCTCTCCTCCCGACCTGCCGGGGTGTTACTTTTTCTGCTTGCGGCGCTACGGTGAGCGCGGCTGCCTGGCTCGGTCCGCGGGCCGGAGCAGGGCGGTATCCACCGAGATTGGCACAGGAGGGATCGGAGGCATGAAGACGCTCTCATCGAAGGAGCGGGTGCTGACCACGCTGGCTCTGGCTGAGGCTGATCGGGTGCCGGTGAACTATGCCGCGAACCCGGGCATTGACCGGCGCTTGAAGGACCACTTTGGCCTCAAGCCGGATGACCATGGGGGGCTGCTGCGGGCGTTGGGCGTTGACTTCCGGGGCGTTGGGGCGGGGTACAAGGGCCCCAAGCTGCACGCGGACCTGCCGGAGCGCGGCGTGCGGGTTGACGATTGGGGCATTCATCGGCGCTGGGTCGAACACGGTTCGGGCGGCTACTGGGACTTCTGCGATTTTCCCTTGCGCGAGGCCACGCTGGAGCAGATCGCGGCCTGGCCGATTCCCCACCCTGACCAATTCGATTACAGCACCGTAGCGGCGGCCTGTCAGGCCAACCGCGAGTACGGCGTCGTCATCGGCGGTGCCGGCATTGGCGACGTGATCAACGCCACCGGGATGGTGCGGGGCATGGAGCAGGTCCTGGTTGACCTGATCACCGATGATCCCGCCGGGCTGTTGCTGATCCAGCGGCGAGCCGAGGTCTACGTCGAGGTGCTGCGGCGCACCATCGAGGCGGCCCAGGGCGGCATCGACGTCTTCTGGATGGGCGAGGACCTGGGGACCCAGCACAGCCCCATCCTCAGCCTGGAGCTGTACCGGCGCCACCTGCGACCCGTGCATAAGCGCTTCATCGACCTGGCCCGCAGCTACGACCTGCCGGTGATGATCCACACCTGCGGCTCCAGCAGTTGGGCCTACGAGGACTTCATCGAGATGGGCGTGACCGGGGTGGACACGCTGCAGCCCGAGGCGGCGAACATGTCGCCAGGCTACCTCAAGGAGCACTTCGGCGGGCGGCTGGCCTTCCATGGCTGCATCAGCACGGCTGGCCCGGTGAGCTTCGGCAGCGTGCAAGAGGTCGAGGCGGACTGCCGCCAGACCCTCGAGACCATGATGCCGGGCGGGGGTTACTGCTTTGCCCCGACGCACCAGCTCCAGGACAACTCGCCCACGGAGAACGTACTGGCGATGTACGCCGCCGCACGGCGCTACGGCACCTACGCCTGAGGCCGCAGGCCCGGCGCGGCAACCCAGGTGACCCCATGTGGCTGGGACGTGCCTCATGGCATGGTCTCGGTGGCGGCGGCGCTGGCTTCACGGCGTCTCAGGCGCGGGCGCGGCGAAGAGGGTGAGAAGCAACTCGCTCTCATCCAAGACCTGATAGCGCGGGGCCGCCGCACCCAGTCGCTGGCTCTCCGCGAAGATGATCGGCACGCCATCGCCGCGCTTCTCCATGTACGCCACCCGCTTCACGTCCCCGGCTTCGGTCGGGACCGGGCAGTCGGCCAGCAGTGACGTGACGAGTTCGTTCCGCGTTGCCTGGCGCAGGTAGATCGTCTCCACCGTCACGGTGTTTGGCAGAGCCCCCGGGGAGAACACCTGCAGCCGGTCGGAGAAGATGAAAAAACGGATCTTCGACCCGTGGATGGAGTAGTCACGGTGCGCTACAGCGTTCACGATGGCCTCGAAAACCGCTCGCTCGCTGAAACGCGGCAGGTCCTCGCGAGTCGGCGTCTTGCGCGCGGCAATAACGAGATTGCGGCGGAAGAACACCATGGCGTGCCGGAGCTGCTCGTCCAAGGGGCCGCAGATGCGGGCGGCATCGTTCTGGTAGTTCGAGTCCTGAACCGTGCCGCGGTAGGCCACCGCTTCGATGTAAGCACTCGGCAGGAACGTCTCCGGGTTCCGGCAGCACATGAGCACCCCTGCAACCGAGGCAGCAATGTGCCCGTTCTCCTCCTTGGCCAGCAGATTCCGTTTGAGCAGGGTGGTCGCCAGATCCTCGGTGGAGCGCGTCGCGAAGCGTCGGCAGAGCTCCTGGTCCAGGTCGGTGAAGGATGTTCTCGGCACCGCCTGCTCTTCGAAGCGGATCAACCGCGCCTGGCTGCGCTGTTGAAAGATGCGTGCCAGCAGGTCCGGCGGCATCTGCCGCTTGGAGCTCCCCAGGCGGTAGAGGTAACCCCCGGGGCTCTGATGCACGAACAGGCTGCGCGGCACCTCGACTTTGAGGACCGGTCGCAGGGTGCCGGAGCGGTCTGGCAACTCGATACGCAGGATCGTCAGGGGCAGGGCCGGCTTCACCCGGTCATTGCAGAGATTCCGCACAAACGTCTCCACCGTATCCAGGCGCTCGACGGGGATTCCCAGCACGTCGCGGGTCTTGTCGTCCACCCCCAGCAGCAGGACGCCGTCATGCCAGTTGGCGAAGGCGGCAAGTTCGTCGGCGAGAGAGCCTGCGTCGGGTCCCGAGATCTCGCCGTTGGGCTTGAAGTAGACCATCTTGAGCTCGAGGGTCGAGTCTTCACCCAGGCGGATCTTCGCCAGCAGTTCCTGAACCGAGTCAAACATGGCTCGGGCCCTCCTTGACGCACGGGGCGATGAGCGCCGCCGCGGGGTGGGCGACACCTGCCAGGTTCTTCGGCGACCCCGCGCCATAGAGGTCCAAGGGCAGGCCTGCGGGGATGAGCACGGATTCGACGCCGTCGAGCGTGGCTTCGAGTAGCAGTCCGCGGCACTTGAGGCGGCCGACGGGCGACTCGGGTTGACGGAAGGCCCAGTCATCGAGGTCTTCGTGGTCGGTGCCGTGAGCGCGGGTGAAGGTGGCGTAGTCCTGCCTGCCGCCGGCCGCCACCAGGTCACGCAGGGCCGCGTGCTCCTTCTCTCCCAGATCCAGCAGCGCCGCCCGGCAGACCTCGGTGCGGCGCAGGCCGGCGCAGACGGCGGCAAGGAGCTCGGCCTTGCGCATCTGGCTGGCGCGGACCCCGAGTTGCAACGCTTTGGCCATGCCGGCCAGGGCATTCTTGGTGTAGGTGTCGAAGCAGGTCTCCAGCGTCGCAGCGGGCGCTAGTACGCGCTGGCGCTGCTTTGCTCTCCTGGCCTCCCGATAGCCCTTGTTCGCCGCCATCGCATCCTTGAACAGGCATAACGGACCGAGCTTTTCAGCCAGGGCGCGAATGCTGGGATGGTCGGGGACGACCGATTCCGCCATCTGCAGCCAGCCTAGGGCTTTATCGTACTCATCTTCGGCCATCGCGACCTGCACCTCGGCCGCCAGGTAGCACGCCAGCACGTCGGGATGCACCCGCACGGGAACGACGATGCAGTCGAGAAGCTGCCGGGCCTCGGCCGCGCGGCCGGAACCGCTCAGAAGTACCGCCAGATTGCAGGGGGCGAACAGATAGTCGGGCTCGAGTTCCAGGGCGCGGCGCAGGCAGCTTTCAGCTTCCGGGAGGCGCTTCTGGTCCAGCAGCAGGGTGCCCAGGTTCAGGTGGAACGGGGTGAACTCCGGGGCTGCGGCCAGCAACTCGCGCCAGAGCGCCTCGGCCTGCTTGAGCTGCCCACGGCGGCCGGCCTCGAGAGCCTGTGTGAAGCGCGGCATGAGGGCGTCGTCGAGGGGCCGCGCCGAAGCCGGGGCGCTGGGATCGATCATGTAGCCAACCGATTTGACCTCGGTCCAGCGGTCTTCGAGCCACATGCGGTGCGCCTCGTCCTTGGACCAGACCCCGCGCTCAACCAGCTTCTGCATGGCCGCTAGGCGCAGGGCGTCCGTGCCGTAGGTACCCTGGGCGATCTTCTCCAGCACCTCGACGGCCCGGGGGTGGCGGATGCCACCGAGGGCAACGATCTCCTGGACGCTCCCCTCCTGGTCACGCTCCAGGAGAGTGACCACCAGGTCGACCATGAGGCGGGTGTGTAGCACCGGGTACAGAGGGTGTTTCGGGGCGTTGACCTGGCGCGAGGCCAGCGTAAAAAGCGCCCCCGAAATGATCTCCACGCACTCAAGATAGGGCCAGTTCCCCTCAACGGTGCCCGGCCCGGCGCCCGACTCGAGGCGCCGGATGTTTTCCATGGCGCGTACCCGGACGCCGGCCCGTGCCGAAATGGCGCGCAGATGCACCAATGCGTCCGCCGCTGAGCCCAGGTTTGCCGCCGCCACCCCGGCATACCAGTGCAGCATGTCGTTCAGGGCCCCCGCGCGGCCGCGCAGGAGGTCGACAATCTGGCGATGCCGCCCCAGCAGCGTCAGCGACCGGCAGACCCTGGCCAGCTCAAAGCTGTCGTTGGGCGGCGACTGCAGGACCCGGGCCAGCGCGGCCTCCGCCTCGGGTTCACGGCCGGCCACCAGGTAGAAGTGGACCAGTTGCGCTCGGCCGAAGGGATTCGCATGGGGGAGGTCCTGCAGGGCGCTTTCCTGGACTTGAATCGCTTCGTGGAGCTTGCCCTGCAAGAACAAGGCCCCGGCCAGGTTGTTATGCCCTGCCGGAATCAGTCCCGCCGCCTCGATGGACTCGCGGAAATAGCGTTCGGCGCCGCTGTAGTCACCGTACTCCAACAGGCGCACCCCTTGGTCGTTGAGGCGCTCGCCAGCAGCCAGATCGAGGGCAACCGGGCCCGCCGCGCCTGCCGGGCCGGAGATGGACCAGCCCCTCGCCCGCGCGGCGCGGGCCGCCTCGCGGGCCGCCTCGCGGTCGCGCCCCAGACAACAGAATTTGTACTTCTTGCCGCTGCCGCAGGGGCAGGACGCATAGGGGTCATGCTGAGGCTTCAAGGAGTTCAACTCCGAGTGAATGGATGCTTCACGTCAGCGCCCGCCGGGACGCCACGCCTGACCCGCCTAGGGCAGCAGCTCTGGCATGAGGAAGTAGAGGCGGCCGGGCTGGATGGCCTGGGCCTCGACCGGCAGCAGCGAGCGCAATCCTAGGCGAGACTCGGCCCGCATCCCCATCAACAAGTCGGTCAGGCGCAGGGGCTGGCGGTAACGCACCACCTTTACCGCGGGTGACTTAGCCAGTTCCTTGGCCTTTTCCAGCGCGTCTTCGAAGTAGCCGAGCTGATCGACCAGGCCAAGGCGGAAGGCCTCAGTGCCGGAGAGGATGCGGCCGTCACCGAACTCGGAGGCCATGACATCCTCGGCGGTGTCGTAGCGGGTGCGGCCGTTGGCCACCACGGTAGCGAACTCACGGAAGGTGCTGTCGACCAGGCCCTGGACATAGGCGCGCTCCATGTCGGTTCGCGGCCGCGAACCGCGCAGCATGTCCTTCATCTGACCCGACTTGAAGACTTCCGCCTCGAGTCCGATCTTGGAAAACAGCGCGGTGTAGTTGGTGGTGCTGATGATAACCCCGATGCTGCCAGTGATGGTGAGGCGGTTGGCCACGATCCAGTTGCTGCCGACGGCGATGAAGTAGCCACCGCTGGCGCCGAGGCTGCGCATGCAGGTGACCACGGGGAGCTTGGCGTCGCGGCAGAGGCGCACCTCGCGGTTGATTTCGTCGCTGGCCGTGACTTCACCGCCGGGGGTGTCCATATCCAGGACGATGGCGACGACATGCTGGTCTTTGCGGGCCGCGGCCAGTTCATGGGCGATACGGCGGCTACCCGCGGTGCCGAAGGCGCCATCGGACATGATCACGCCCTTGACGTCGACAACCACGATCTTCTTCTCGGTGTCAAGCCTGGCGCCGCTGAGGGTCTCCTCCACGACCGAGCGTTCGTCGCTGTCGCCCGCACCGATGCTGGACATGACCGACGCGGTGGTGCTGGAGAACAGGCCCCGCAGGACGAGGACTGCCATAATGCCGGCGCAGACCACGGCCAGGATGGCGGCAATCAGGCAGCCCAGACGCAGACCGCCACGGCGACGCGGGGCCGGCGGCTCAGGGGGACGCGACGGCAACGGCGACGGCAACGGCAACGGGGGAACGGGAGGTAGGGGCGGCGGCAGAACAGCCTGAGCGCCGTCGGTTTGGATATTCTGGTCCATAGTATGTAGTATAGTCCGTGCGTTTTGGTTTTCGCTCTACGGTGACGGGCGGCGGGTTCCACGACCGAGGCCGAGGGGTGGTTCGGGCGCTGACAGGAGAGCGGATGACAGGAAGGGCCATACGGTTGCGCTGGGGTCTGCGGCTGGCGAGCGGCATACTGGGCGCTCTGCTGGTGGTTTGCCTGGGTCTCGCCCTCTGCCTGCCCTGGCTGCTGGAGCGGGCGCTGGCGCACGAGTTGTCGCGCCGTGGCCTGGGGAGCATCACGATCGGGGTGCAGGCGATCTCGTGGAACCAGGCGACGCTGGGGCCGGTGGCGGTGTGTGGCGAGGCCGGCGGGGTGCAAGCGTCCAGCATCGTGCTGCGCTACAGGCCGTCACGGCTGCGGCACTACCAGATCGATGCGCTCGAGGTGGTCGGACTGCGCCTGCGACTGGTCCGCAGCGGTGCCACCTGGGCGCCCAGGGCCCAGCCGACCCTGCGCCTGGCGCTGGAGGAGGGACTCCGGCTGCTGCCGCGGGGCGGGGCGCCCGCGGCGTATCCGACGCTCGACCTGCGGAGTTCGCAGGTCGAACTGGAAGCGGATGCCGAGGTGGTGACCCTACCGTTTGAGGGCACGGCGCACCTGGCGGGCGTCGGCCCCTCCCGCGTGCAGGCCAGCGTCTGGGTGTGCGGTGACCCTCTTACCGTGGATGCCGTCGTCGACCTGGGCACGGGGACGGGAACGGCGACGGTGGAATGCCAGCGGCTCGAGCTGGGGGCCTGGTTGCAGACGGCAGCACGGGTCGGACTGCAGATCCCCGACGCGCTGGCCGCGGCCAGCGGCGCGGTCGCACTACGTGCTCAGGTCGAACTCCAGGGCTACGCTTTCAGCGGTCTGAGCGCCGAGGCGGTGGTTTCAGACCTGGCGGCGCTTGGGGGGCCGCTGCCGCTCCGGCTGCGCGAGGGGGTCATCGCGGTACGCTCCGGGCCGGACCTGGGCCGACTGGTCCTGAACTTCACGGCGTACTCCGAGGGCCTGGCGCTTGGGGCCCGCATCATCGAGCCCTTCCGTTCCCGCGGCAGATGGCAGGACGGCACCCTGGAGTGTGTGGCGACAGACGTCGGCTTTCGGCTGGGCGACGTGGTCCACGGCACGGCGCAACTACGGCTGACGGCGCTGGGGCTTACACCCCTGGACCGCGCCTGGTTCGACCTTGGCATCGACGTCACCAGGCTGGACACAGCGCCCATGGGCCCATTTAGCGGACACCTGCGAGCGCTGGGCACGGGGCGCGACCTGTGGGTCAACGGCGCCTTCGACGCTCATCCTGCCAACGACACAGGCATAGCCGGGCTCACCGTTGACGGCCGGCTGCGGCGGGATGAAGGCACGGCGGTGGCGCTCGCGGCCACCCTCGTGGTCCTGCCGGAGGTAGCGGCCGGAAAACTTGGAGCGGGCGGGCGTCTATCCGCGCCGCCCATGCCCCTGGAGTTGAGCGCGGCATTTGAACTGCCGCCGACGGCGCCTTGGCGGCTCAGCGGCGCTCTCGCTCTGCCGTCACAACCGCTGACCGTGACCGCGCCGGGCCTGCGGGCAAGCGCGACGGTGGAGCTGGAGGGTCGGCTGGAGGCGGATGCGGCAGGGGTGAGCCTCGCGGGTCGGCTGGAAACGACGGCTCTGACGGCTGAAGTTTCCGGCGCGACGCTGGCGGCGGACGCCGTGACGATCAGCCTGGACGCCTGGCGCTGCCCCTGGCCGCGCCAGGGTGCGACGGGCGCGACGACGGCGTGGCCGCCAGGCCTCGAGGTCGTGGGGCAGGTGGCGTTGCGCAATGGCGCGGTGCGGCTGGCCACGGGTCTGCAGTGCGAGGGCATCAGCCTGAATCTGCCGGTTGGCTGGAGCGCCAACGGTGGCCTGCAAGCGCCCCCCGTCGGCGCGCTTGGCGGCGAGCTGCGCGCTGGGCCGCTGCGCTTCGGCAGCTTTGCCGCGACCGGCTTCCGCGGCCGGTGCGGTCAGCTTGGGCGGACGTTGCGGTTTGAGGGCGAGCTGGAATGTACCGCGCCGGCCGTAACCATCAGCCTGACCCAGACGATCGCCTGGGATCGGGGCCTGGCGCTGGCGCTGCACTACGCGGTGCCAGCGTTCCGCGTGCAGGGCGACGAGGCGTGGTACCCGCAGGTGCCGAGCCTGGGGGACCTGCGGCTGGCCGGCACGCTGGCGGTCGAGGGCGACATCCTCTTCGACCGGCAAGGACTGCGCTGCCCCTGTCGGCTGCGCCTGACCGAGGGCGAGCTCACCTGGCCGCAGCAGAAGCTCACGGTCAGCGGCCTTGAGACTGACCTGCGGTGGCTGGATGTGCGGCAGCCGCGAACCGAGCCTTTCCAGGCGCTGCGCTTCGCCTCGGCCAAGGTGCAGGATGTCCCCGTGGATGGCGGCCAGATCGTCTTTGCGCTGGACGGCCCGGAGTCCTTCAGCCTGCTGCGCTGCGAGCTGAACTGGTGTGGCGGCCAGGTGCATACCCAGGCCGTGCGCCTCAATCCCCGGAGTCCTGAGCTCGACCTGGTGCTGTTTGCCGAGAACGTTGACATCGTTCAGGCCCTGAGCTTGGTCAAAGGGTTTACGGCCAAGGGTTCGGGGGTACTGAACGGCAAGCTGCCGATCTCGTACCACGGCGGCCGTCTGAGCTATGCCAATGGCTACCTCTACAGCGTGCCCGGGCAGACCGGTCGCCTGGCCCTACAGTCGTCCGGCTGGCTGACCTCGGCGGTCGCCAAAGACCACCCCGCCTATGCGGAATTGCAGCAAGCGGAGAAAGCCCTGGAGGACTTCCGCCTTGACCTTTTCCGGCTGGAGTTCACCGGGAAACAGGCAGGCACACCCGGCGCCAAGATTCAGCTGGCTGGCGAAGGAGCCAATGGGAAAGTACCTGTAACCCTGAACCTGAACGTCAAGGGTCCGATCGAAGAAGTAATCAACCTGGGCCTCCGCCTGGGCGGCCTCTAAGCTCAGCGTCCAACAAGTCCAGTGCGTCCAGCAAGTCCAGTACACACCAAGAAAGGATCACAACCATGCGGAAGGCAGCGCTGTTACTAGCCCTGGTACTCGGGGCGAGTCCGGGGTGCATCCGCACCCAGTCCACGGTGGAGCTAAAGCCGGTTGAGGTGAAGCCGATTCACATCACCGTGGACGTGAATGTACGGGTGGCAAAAGAGTTGAACAGCTTCTTCGGCGACCTCGATGCCGCCGACCCGACGGTGAAAGCGCCCAAGTGAACCGTGAACCCCATCAGGAGTCTTGAAATCATGAAATCGATGCTCTGTCTGACCGTCTTTGGCCTGTTGGCCCTGACCGCCCTGGAGCTGAGTGCCCAGGACCTGACCGCGGTGCAGGCCCGCATGAAAGAGCGTTTGCCGCAGGTGGCGCAACTCAAAACGCAGAAGGTGATCGGCGAGGACTGCGCTGGGTTCCTGGCGCTGGTGAAGGCGGACGCGGAGGCGACGGTGCGGCAACTGGTGGCGGCAGAGAATGCCGACCGCAAGGTGGTCTACGCGGCGCTGGCAGCGAAAGCCGGGTCCGATCCGGCCCGCGTCGGCCAGCAGCGTGCCAAAGAGTTGGCCCAGCGCTCTGCGCCGGGCCTGATGCTGCAGCGCGAGGATGGGTCGTGGTACGAGAAGAAGTGAGGCTCTTGCATCATTCTCGGCTCACCAGCATCTCGCCTGGAGTCGGCGGTCCGCTCGGGCGTAGCCAGGGCTTCCGCCGTCTCTGGGGTACCGCGAACCCGCCCGAAACGGGCCTGGCAGCGCGGGCTCCAGGGCCAGACGCGGGGGTCTGTAAGAGCCTCAATTGAGCGCCTGGAAGGACGAGAAACTAACCTGTGCAATAAGGATGGGCCGAGGTATTCAGCACCAAAGGGGCGTTTCGGGCGCCCAAGGCAACGCCTTGGGTCCCTGTCCTCCCCCGAGGTTTGAGCCCTGAAGGGGCGGGCCATGCGACGTCGGCGTAAAGGTAGGGCAGATAGCTCGCCCCTACAGGGCTCAAACCCATAACCGTCCTATTCCCAGGGCGTTGCCATGGGCTGGTATGGC
>CAIZKT010000604.1:0-4454 GCA_903933565.1 uncultured Victivallales bacterium
CACGAAGGACTCGAAGAGCACGAAGAGGGAGGTGGTAGGTGGTAGGTGGTAGGTGGTAGGGCGGGGCCGCCGGACCCGCCGGAGCGGCGGGGGCGCGACAGGGAGAGCTTCCACCACGAAGGACACGAAGGACACGAAGAGGGAGGGCGAGCGGACGGGGGTGCGCGACCCCGGCGGGCTTGCCCCGCCGGTGAGATAGATTGGTGGCCGCCAAGGCCGGTGGTTCCTGCAGCCACTGGCAGGAGCGAGGTGGCGTCGGGAGGCCATGCCTCGCGCTCTTCGTATCTGCCTCGCCCGGTGCTTTGCTGCGCGGATCTCGCCTGCCGGCGGGGCAAGCCCGCCGGGGGGCGGAACTATGGGCAGGTGGTAGGTGGTAGGGCGGGGCCGCCGGACCCACCGGGGTGGCTGGGGTGTCGAGTTCCTGGTTCTTGGTTCCTGGTTCTTGGTTGCTGACGTCGGAACATTTGGTCTAAGGCGTTTTCCCTACAGAGGCACGAATGGAGTATAAGCGCGACGCCGGCGTGGCCAGCCCGCCGGGGGGCGGAACTAAGGGCAGGAGCTAGACGGCTTCGCCCCGCTCCCTTGTCGTTCCGTTTTGCGCTTGTCTTCATGTCACCTAACACCTGTCACCTACCACCTAACACCTGTCACCTAACACCTAGCACCTATCACCTAACACCTACCACCTAGCACCTACCACCTAGCACCTACCACCTGCGCTCCGGCTACCTTCCCGCCGACTGGGCGGCCATGGGGAGGCGCACGATGCGCTTCATCTCTAGCGGATCCTTACCTTCTTCTATGGGGGGCAGGAACAAGGTGATCTCCACGGCCGCCGGCAAAGTATTGGACTTTACCCAGTCATCGCCCCACTTTAACTCCGGCTTTTCATTCTCGATCCGTGAGTTCTGCTCGCCTGGATCAAGGGTGCGGCAGTTAAACCCCAGTACCCGCGTGGAGAGCATGACGGTGGGGACCTTCTCGCTCTCAAAATCCGCCTGCTGCAGGTCGAGGCGCCAGGAGCGCACCGCCAGCCCGGTCTGCTGCTTGCCGCGGGCATCGGTCATATCCTGCACCGTGACCTCCACCGCGTGCGGCATGCCGGCATAGGGGGAGTCGGAGCCGATCAAAGACGAGCCGAGCTTGGTCCAGCGGATGGTGTCGCGCGCGCTGGCGCTGTCGCCGTCGTCGCTCAGCATGAAGCCATAGCCCGGTGCTGCGCGCCAGTAGGCCGAGCGCAAACCCATGACTAGTTGTTCCATGATGTAGTCGCCCTGGTGGATGCTATTCGAGAGCTCCATGCCGGAGCGCCAGGCGCGCACGGCCGCCTGATACGCCAAAAAGGCCGTCGTGGTGACCAGCGCCATCAAGCCGACGGCCAGAATCAGCTCCACCAGCGTCATGCCCGCCGCAGGCCGACGATGCGGCGGGGGGCAGGCGCTACGCGGCCGCGCCACACCCCGACGATCCATCAGTTGCGCGTCTTTCACTTATCCCGCTCCCAGACATAGCGTACGAGTTCTTCGCACGATTGATCTTTCTCCATCCCCTCGCCCCAGCGCACCCGGGTCCGGACAATGTAGAGCTTTTCCTGCTTCTCCGGCTTACCCAGCTCCACCGGATCCTTGTCGTCCACCACCCGTTCGAAGGTGAACCCTTCGCAGAGCGAGGTGTCCGGCTCCACCGTGTAGTCCTCCTTCACGTCGGTGGAAGTGGTCATGGGCTCCGGATAGGCCAACTCCCCCAACCCGAGCGTCCATTGCACCTTCTCGTAGTCGCGCACCATGCGCATGGTACGCAGGCAGGCCGAGAGACTGGTGAGTAATACCGTCAAGCCGATCCCGAGGATGAGCGATGCCAGGAGCACCTCGATCAACGTGAAGCCGGCGCGACGGCGGGAGGTGGGAGGTGGTAGGTGGTAGGTGTTAGGTGGTAGGCGACAGGTGGCAGTAGCGCCGACAGGCAGGTAGGGCGGGGCCGCCGGACCCGCCTGGGTGGCAGGGGGGTCGAGTTCCTGGTTCTTGGTTCCTGGTTCTTGGTTGCTGACGCCTGAACCCTGAACCCTGAACCCTTGCTCCCGGGAGTTTCCACCACGAAGAGCACGAAGGGCACGAAGAGGGAGGTGGTAGGCCGGGGCCGCCGGACCCGCCGGGGCGGCAGGGGTGTCGAGTTCCTGGTTCTTGGTTCCTGGTTCTTGGTTGCTGACGCCTGAACCCCCCTCGGCAAGCTCAGGGCATACCTGCTGAACCCTGAACCCTTGGTCCCGGGAGTTTCCCCCTGAACCCCCTTCGGCAAGCTCAGGGCATACCTGCTGAACCCTGAACCCTTGGTCCAATGCGCTTTCATCCCGAATACAGGGGGCAGTATGCGCTGTCGTGCTCATTCGCGCTCATCCCCCTCGACTACGGCCAGCCCCAGCATATCCACGCTCAGGAAGAGTTCGGTGCCGGTATTGTCGGACACGCGTACCCGGTAGGGGCGGCAGGTGCCGTTGCTGCGGTAGTTGATGCGGAACGACTCGGAACTCACCATGGAATCGCGGGCCGCGTCCTCCGGCTTTTCGTCGGTAAACTCCAGAAACGTGAAATGCACGTTCTCGAAGGTATGCTCCGCGCGGATGGCCTCCGCCGCATCACCCTCGGCGGCGAGTTCCTCGGCGGTGGCCGCCGCCTCAGTCTCGGGCTGGGCTACCGCGCCCGCGCCGGGCTGCGCAATGGCGAGGAGGCGCGTCGCGGCGGCGGGCGCCTTGGTGGCGGCAGCGCCTGCGGGTTGCCCTGGCTTGGAGAAGAGCCGTGCGGTGTCGCCCCCCTCTGCCGTGACGCCCGGCTCCGGTGGGGCGATATAGGGTCCCTGTGCTTCGCCACGCGCATCGCCGGCCTGCACGCGAATGACACCGCCAGCCTCGCAGGCGATCACGGTTTCCATTTGGTAGAGCAATGCCATGGTCCGGGCGTAGCGGGCGGATTGCATGTAAGCCATGGCCGCCGTACGCACCTGCACGCCGCTGCTCCCCGCACTGAACTGCGGGATCAAAACGGCCGCCAGCACGCCGATGATGGCAATCACCAGCAACAGCTCAATCAGCGTAAACGCCGCGCGTAGGCGACGGTGCAGGGACTTATGTGGGAAGGAGCACATGGCGGGGAAGAGGTCAGAGATCAGAGGTCAGAAGTCAGAGGTCAGAGGTCAGAGGTCAGAAGTCAGAAGTCAGAGGACAAAGGACAGAGATCAGCGGGAAGAATTAAAAGGGAAGCGACCAGGGATCAAACATGGAATATTGCAGTTTGTCGCGTTTATGATCCTTTGAGGTATCAGTCGGCCGAGTTCGGGTTTATTTCGCCCTCTGCGTTCTGACCCTCTGACCCTCTGATCTCTGATCTCTGGTCTCTGACCTCTTCCTCTACACGCGCCTCAGTTCGTCAAATCATCCTCGCTCCCCATGTTGCCATCCGGGCCGGCGGAGCGGACTTCGTACTTGAACTTGCTGATTTTCTTGTACTGGAACGGCTTGCCCCAAGAGTCGTTGAGGTTGGCTTTGTCCAGCAGGGCCGCGCTGTCACCGCTCTCGGCGCATAGTTCGTCCATCGAATCCGGCAGACGGCTCTTGGTGGCGTCGAAGGTAGAGATGGCGGTGCTGATGGCCGCGATGGAGGTGCGCGTGGCCTGCTTGCGCGCCTCATCACCTTTACCCGTGAAGTTCACCACCACCACGGCGGCTAGAATGCCGAGGATGGTCACCACCAACAGCAGTTCCACCAGCGTGAAACCAGCCTGGGAGGGGTGTTTCGGTTGCTTATCCAGACACATAATCGTGCTCCTTTTTCCTGTGCAAGGATTCAGGATTCAGAATTCAGAATTCAGAATGTCCTGTCCCTTGTCGTTGACGTTCTCATCCTGCCTATCATTGATGATCGCTACTTCATTTTGAATTCTGAATCCTGAATCCTGAATTCTGAATCCTGAATCCTTTCCCCTACTTGATCCCCAGCCCGCTAGTGGCCTTGAACACGGCGGTGAGGATACTGATAGCGACAAAGCCTACTACCAACGCCACCATCACGATCAGGATCGGTTCGAGGGCGGTGGTGAAGATTTTGATGTTGCGGTCCAATTCGTTCTCATAGCGGCGGCCGATATGATCGAGCGCGCCGGCCATGTCGCCGGTCTGTTCGCCGATGGCCATCATGTCGGTCATCATGGGCGGAAAGACCTTGCCGGCGGCCAGCGGCCCGGAGATGGTGGTACCGTCGGTCACGCGCTCGCGGGCGCGGCGCAACTCTTCGCTGATCACAGCATTCCCCGCGGTCTGCTCGGTGATCTTGAGCGCCTGCAGTACCGGGACGCCGTTGGCCATCAAGGTTTGCAAAGTGCGGGCGAAGTTGGCGTAGACGCCCGTGGCGATGATCCCCTTGATCAGCGGCACGCGCAACTTCACGCCGTCCCACCAGCGCCGA
>CAIZKT010000605.1:0-8030 GCA_903933565.1 uncultured Victivallales bacterium
CCGTCTCGCCGTCTCCCTCTCCGTCTCCTCCAGTCGCCGTTTCCCCGTCTCGCCGTCTCGCCGTTTCCTGAACCCCAGGACCTGAGTAGTCACCACCTACGGAACTGACTTGCGCCCCACGCTCAGGGTGTGCGTTGCAGGGGGGTGCCTGCGGTCCTATAGTGAGGGGCTTGCGTGAGAGCCGCGGTCGCAGGTCGCGGGGTCCGGCCCACACCTGGAGTACCGGGGGCTCGAGTCCAGAGCCGTAACCCCATGTTTCCGCTACACTTCAGATGCCTGCGTCGGGATCTGGCCAGGAACCCGGCGGGGCCGACCGCCGCCACCTGGCAGCCCGCGACGGCTGCCGCCGTGCAGCGCTTGTGGCCCCGCCTATCGGGAGGGTTGTGATGAGCCAAGAATGGTATGACCTGCGCGAGACGCTTCTCTTCAAGACCGCGCCGACGGAATTCGCGGCGAGTTGCCATGAGGTGCGTCGCCAATTGCTGACACGACAGGCACGAGGCAACGCGCCGAGCCAGGCTGCGGTGGCGGCGTTGACCGCGGACCTATGTCTGGACCTGCAATCCTATCTGCCACACTGGCACTTGCAGCGTCCCGGCGCACCCGAGCGCGTGGCGGCTGGCCTGCTGGCGTCCGAGGCGACGGCGTTTCGGGCCTTATTGACCGAGTGGGGCGCGCTCGCCGAGCTGGAGCGGGTGCGGGATGAAGAGGCGCGCCTGCGGCGCAGTAACTTCCTGCGGCTGACGCGCTTGGCTGACGAGGGCAGGGTGGCGACGCGCTGGGGCTATGACTATGCCCACGGCATCGCCCCGGCCATGCGGCGCGGCGCCCTGCTGGTGACGACGAACCCGCCGCTGATGAACATGATCCGCAAGGAACGGCCGCAGCAGTGGGAGCCGGTGCGCGAGGAGCTGCGGCGGGAGCATCCCGGCAGCGACCGGGATCGGCTGGCGTCGCTGTTCAGTCTGCGGGTGGTACTGGAGAACTGCCGGATTCTGCGGCCGGTCTATGAGGCCAGCGGCGGGCGCTATGGCTACGTCAACCTGCAGGTGAACCCGCACGCTGCGCAGGATGCCGCCCGGATGGCCGAGGATATCGAAGGGCTGTACGACCTGCTGCGTGAGCGCCTGGGCGGCACGCCGAATGTGGTGTTTAAGGTGCCCGGCACGCGCGCCGCGCTGGAGACGGTCCGGCGGGTGACCGGCAAGGGTATTGGGGTGACGATCACGCTGGGATTTTCGGTGGATCAGCACCTGGCCTTTGCCGAAGCCATCGAGGCCGGCACGGCGCCGCTGTCGTTCCTGGTGATGATGAACGGGCGGCTGGACGATCCCATCCGCGACGAGCTTGCGGGCCTGGGGCTGGCGAATGCTGCCGAACTCGCGAAATGGGCCAGCACGGCCGTGGTCCGGCGCTCCTATGACCTTTTGTACCGGCAAGGCACGCCGCGCCGTTCGGCCCTGCTGATTGCCTCGCTGCGGGGGCCATGGAACGTGGATTCGGCCATCACCGACGAGCCCGCGCCGGTGTTCATCACCTCGTTCCCGGACAAGACCGAGGAGTACGATGCGCAGGAGCGCGAGATCGTCAGCCATATCGCCGAGCCGGTCGCTGCCGAGACTCTGGCCGGGTTGCGGCGCAGCGCCTTGTTCCGCCAGGCCTACGAACCCGGGGCGATCGGCGTGGACGGCTTCGACTCATACTACCCCGTGGCGATCACGCTGAAGGCGTTTGCCGCCGCCTGGGACGAACTCGCCGCCTGGCTGGCGGGGTGACAGGTGAACAAAATGCGAGTAGGCGCACGGATTGTCGCGATCCTGGCTGCGGCCGTTTCGGTTGCCGCGGCGCCGGTTTCTGGCCTGATTGACGTGGCGCAATCCAGGGTCACGCCGGCGGGCACGGTGACTGCCGAGGGCGGCGATATCGTGATCACCGTGCGTCTGGACGGCTCGAACGCCGGCGCCGAACTGCGTTTTCGGCAGCCTCTGCTCACCTCCGGCAAGGACCGTTTCGTGCTGGAGGCGAGAGCCGACGAGGTCACACGCACCTATCTCTGTCAGTCACAGACCACGTTTCTCGACGACAACGGAGGCAGTTTGCTCTACGAGCCAGACCTGCTCTTCCCGCCGACGTGGTCTCTGCGCGAGATCCTCCTCTCGGACATGCCCCCCGGTCTCCCGAAAGCGGTCCAAGGCCTGCGGCTGGGATTCTGGGCCCCCTACAGTGCCGGGCGGGAGATACGGTTCCTGCTGCGACGCCTGGAGTTCCAGTCGACCGCCGAGATGACCGCCGAAGTCCGTCCTGGCCCGCCGCAGCGCCGGCCGCTGCCCCTTCAGCCCATGGCCCCGACCCCTGCAGAGCAGCGCTGGGTGAACCTCGGTCCTGGCGGCGGTGGGTGGTTCCGGGACCTCGCGATCTCTCCCCACGACGGCGCCTGCTTTGTGGGCGGGGATGTGGGCGGGGTTTACCGCAGTCGCGACCGGGGGCGCACCTGGGAGATCCGCAACGAGGGCTTGGCCAACCTCTACGTCAACTGCATCGCCTTCCATCCGACCGAGGCGCGCACGGTGTACGCGGGAACGAATGGCGGCCCCGCCCGCTCGACGGACGGCGGCGACACCTGGACGATGCTCCTGGGCGGCCTGCCGCCCCTGCGGACCTTCGCTCAGGACGTGCCGATCAGCGCTCTGCTGGTTGATCGCACCAACGCACAGCGCATCTGGGCGGGCATTGGCCATGAGCGGGATGGCGGAACCCTCGGCAAGGACAAGCCGGGCTGCCGGGCGTTGTTCAGCGAGGATGGGGGCGAGCACTGGACGGTCGTGGCCCTGCCCCTCGGGGACAGAGCCGAGGCGGCGTCTGTGCTGACTCTGGCGCAATCTTCACAGCCGCCGAACGTCCTACTGGCGAGTTCTCCCTTCGGCGTCTACCGCAGTGACGATCACGGCGCCTCGTGGACGGCTCTCCCGGTTCCGGCGGGGCACCGTTTCGGCTTTCTGGCTCTGCGCCCCGACCGGCCGGCGACGCTGCTTCTGAGCTATCTCGACAGCCCCGGCGGCCGCGGTGGCGTACTGCGTTCGACCGATGCCGGCGCCACCTGGCGCCCCGTCAACGAGGGCTTGCCCACCGAGAAGAACGCCTGGCGACTCGCCGCCGATCCCAGCACCCCTGAGCGCTTCTACCTCTCCTACAACAGCCAAGCCGGCCTTTACGTGACCGACGACAGCGGCGGACGCTGGCGCGCCTTCAACCCCGGATCCAGCGCCCGTTGGGCATGGGCCTACCCCCATGCCATCGCCACCGGCCTGGCGGTGGACCCGAGGGATCCACGCCACGTCCTGATCTGCGATGACCTCGACATTTTGCAGACCGTCGACGGCGGCCGGACATGGGCATCGGCCATCGCCGACAAGGTCGTCGCCGCGACGCCGACTCAGCCCTCGACCTGGCGCGGCCGCGGCTGCGAGATACTCTGCATGTCCGGCACTCAGGCCCTCGCCGTCGACCCTGCCAACCCCCGCACCTTTTTTGCCGGCTACTGGGACCTGCCTGTCTGGCGCACCGCCGACGGTGGCGAGTCCTTCTCGCGCCTGGTCAACGGTATTCACTGTGACTTCGGACGCATGGGCGCCGTTCTGCTCGACCCCGCCAACCCGGACGTCATGTGGGTTTCCGTGGGCCGTAACTACGACCAGCATCGCCTCTACCAGAGCGTCAACGGCGGTCGCAGCTTCCGCCTGGTGGGCCATGAGAAGAGCGGGCTCCCCCCGGGTGGCATCTTCACCCTGGCGCTTGACCCCAGCAGCCCTGCCAATAGCCGTACGCTGTACGCCGGGGTCATGGATTACGGCGTGTATCGCAGCACCGATTCCGCCCTGACCTGGGCCGAGTGGTCCACGGGCCTTCCCGACGACTCCCGCGCGATCAAGCAGATCGCTCTCCACCCGCGCAACCCCCGCCGCCTGTACCTCGCCGCCGGTGCGCACTACCACCCCGACACCCAGCAGCGCGTCGCAGGCTATCTGGCGGTCAGCGACGACGCCGGGTCCCACTGGCGCGTCACGCAGCCCGGTGTCGAGGCCCAGTGCCTGATCGTTGACCCCATCGAGCCGCGCCGCATCTACGCTGGTAACCGCAACTACTCGGGGGTCGACTATCCCAACGCCTTCTACTACTCCGAGGACTCTGGCGAGACCTGGACCGCGGTCGCCCAGGACGCCTTTGCCAGCGGGCCCGGGCGCCCTGATGGCGACCAGGGCTGGCGCACGTACGTCAGCTGTCTTGGCGCCGACCCCTCGCGTCCCGGCGTGCTGTACGCTGGCCTGACCAACGAGATGTACACCATTGACAACGGCCGCGGCGTCTACGTCTCGCGCGACTACGGCAAGACGTGGAGCCCCTTCCCGGCAACGGGTCTGTCAAACCTGCGGGTTGGCACCCTTATCGTCGACCCGATCAACCCCCAGCGCCTATACGTCGGCACCAGCGGCAACGGGCTCTTTCGCTGGGGGCCGGCCCCTTGAACCCTCCGCCCGGTCGGTGACGATGACCACCGTGCAGGCCGCCAACACGATCAGCGCCCCGACGATGGCGCGAGCGCTCATGGGTTCGTGGAACACCACCAATCCTACCGCAAAGCTCAGCACCGGCGTCAGCATGCCCAGCAACGAGGCCGTGGTCACGGACAAGTGGCGGTAGCCCTCGGTCATCAGGAGTTGGGAGATCGCGGCCAGAACGCCAATGCCGATGAGCAGCGAGACGCCCTTGTAGCCCAGGGCTTGGCCCGAAAGGTTTGCGGGGATCAGGACGAGCCACAGACCCACCAGGCACTGCGCGAAGAAGATGGCGTAGGTGCTGTCGGTTTCGTGCAGTTTCCGCACCAGGACCACCGCGATGCCCGAGAGCAGTGCCCCGGTCACGGCCAGCAGTTCGTAGCGGCCGATGCCGAAACCCCCGCCCGCGCCCGGAGTCGGGCTCCGCGTCGAGAGCAGCCCGATCCCCAGCAGTGCCGCAAACACCGCCAGCCAGCGCCGTGGTCCCAGGCGCTCTTTCAGGAACAGTGCGCTGAACAGGCTGGCAAACACCGGGTAGCCGTAGCTGATCACGGTGCCCTTGCCGATGCCGAGTTTGGCGATGGAGGTGAAGAATAGCACCACGGACGCGCCGCCCGAGAGGCCGCGGAAGAAGAGCAACCAGCCATTGCTGAAGTCCAGCCGGATGCGGCCAAAGAGGGCCGCCGTGCCCAACAGCGCCAAGCCGATGACAAAGCGGAACTGGGCCACCATAAAGGTATTGAAGCCGGCCGCTTGGCGGATCAGGATGGCCATCAGGCAGAAGCCCACGGCCGACAGCAGCGAGAGCGCGATCCCGGTGCGGGCAGGCCCTGGTAGCATGCTCACTCCTTGGGGTTGCGAGCGCCCAACGCCTTAGGCCAGGGCGAAGCGCGGCAGGTTGCAGAATTCCCGGTAGGCATTGACGACGGCCAGGTAATTTGCCAGCGAGACACTGGCGGTGATGGCGTTGCTGGCACAGAGGATGTGTCCGCCGTCGCCCATGCCCGCCTCCAGGCAATCCAGGGTATGTCGGCGCACCTCGTCGGGCGAGCCGAAGCTCAGGGTGGTGCCGCAGTCGAGGTTGCCGTAGAGGGTAACGCGGTGACGGCAGACGGGCTTGAGGCGGGGCAGGTCCATGCCGGCATGCAGGTCGATTTCGAGATAGCCATCGACGGCACAGCCGAAGAGGAAGTCGTCCAACACGGGCCAGAGGTTCCCGTCACTGGCATTGACCGCATAGCGGCCAGCGGCATGGATGCGTTGCGCGAGCCGGTTGACCTCGGGTACGATGAAGGCGCGGTAGGCCGTCGGCGAGATCATGGGCCGCGTGCCGGAGAAGTCGCCGCCCACGCCGATCTGGTCGATGCCGAGAGCTAGGTACTTCTCGATGCGGGTCAGGCTGCGCGCCGTGGCCAGGGCGAAGTGTCGATGGGCGATGTCAGGGGCGAGAAGCATGGTCTGCATGAGGTCCACATCGGTCCAGACGCCGTGAGCATAAGCCGGCGCCAGGATCGGCAGGTCAACCCCGCGCCGAGCCATCTCCGCCTGCAAGAGCTCGTAGACCAGGAGGGTTTCCTCCGGAAAACTCCGCGCCTGAACCGCGCCGGCGTTGCGCAACGCGAGGCGTTCGACCGGGTCGTCGGCAGCGGCGGCGGTGGGGCTGGGTACAGGGGCTGGCCGGGGTGGCGCGGGAGGTGGGGGATTGGGGACGACGTAGAGCAGGTCATGGCCCAGCCGCAGCGCCAGCTCGAGTTGGTCCAGCGCCTGGCGGCGCACGGCGGCGCCCCAGCCCAGTTCGGCGACCAAGCCTTGCCAGTGCGAGGGGTCGCCACCATAGGTGCGGCCAAGCAGTTGATCAGCCACCGGCGAGAGCAGTACATACTCAAATACCGGGGTGCGGTCGGGTTCGCGGTGCGACAGCGCGGCGCGGACTCGTTCGCGCGAGGTCATGGGGCGCCTTTCTTCGGGCCGGGGCCCTGCTCAGCTCAGCTTGACGAACTCGCGGTAGTCGGCCAGGTTGCGCTTGAGGAGTGCGGGCGTGTCGAGTTCGTAGGGGCAGTGCTCGCGGCAGCGTCCACAGCCGGTGCATTTCTCGATGCGCTCCATCTTCTCGCGCCACGCCTCTCCCATGAACTGTTCGTATGGCATCCGTCGTAACAGCAACGACATGCGGGCTGCCATGGGGATGGGGATGTCAACGGGGCAGGGGAGGCAGTAGCCGCAGGCCCGGCAGAAGGCGCCGGCGAGTTCGGCGCGGTCGCGGGCGATAGCGGCGAGCAGCTCCGTATCCAGGGCGGGCGGGGCGGCATCGAGTTGCAGAAGCTGCTCCAGTTCGGCCATCTGCTGCACGCCCCAGATCGGGGCCACGTTCGGGTACTGGCGCAGGAAGGCAAAGGCCGCTCGGACATGGGTGATCAGACCTCCCGAGAGCGGCTTCATGGCGATGACCCCGAGATCGGCGCGCCGGCACTGCTCGATCAACGCCAGGTCGGCGGCGGTGGAGAGCATGCAGAGCGGGAACTGCAGGGTGTCGTAGAGCCCCGACGCCACGCCCTGCGCCGCAAGTTCAAGGCTGTGGTTGGTCAGGCCGATGTAGCGCACCATGCCCTTGGCGCGGGCTTCGACCGCACCGGCGTAGGAGGACTGCGGGTCGGCGGCGTCTGGCAGGGCCTTGGGGTTGTGCAGTTGCAGCACATCGACGTAGTCCGTGCGCAGGGCGCGCAGGCTGGTTTCGAGGTCCGCCAGCAGACCCTCGCGAGTGCTGGCGCCGGACTTGGTGGCGATGACGATCTGGCTACGGACGTCGCCGAGAGCCTGCCCCAGCTTGGCCTCGCTGTCCGTGTAGGCCCGGGCGGTGTCGTAGAAGGTGATCCCGGCCGCATAGGCCCGGCGCAGGATGCGGACCGCCTCGTCCAGCGGGGCGCGTTGCAGCGGCAGCACGCCGAATGACATGCGTGTGACCCGTAGATCGGTCCGCCCCAGGCGTATGCTCTCCATGATGTCGCTGGCTCCGTGTTGAACCCGCCCACCATAGCGCCGCCGCGACCGCGCACCAACGGCTCGCGGACTTTGGGCAGGGCGGATTTAAGATAACGACCGCCGTCGTCCCGTCGGCAGTGAAAGCGGCGTCGCGGCCCCTGGCGGGGCCTCTGCCGCGCGCACTCCATATTCGGAGGCGCCGTCCCTACGGACTGGTGGCCGCGGCCCTTTGGACTGCGGTGGCAACGCCCGCCGTCCGGCGGGCACGACACCGCTTTGGCTGAAACGCGCCGGCCGCTCCGCCCGCGCCGTCCGTGCTGCCCACGTCGGCCATAGCGGCGTCGCGGCCCCTGGCGGGGCCTCTGCCGCGCGCACTCCATATTCGGAGGCGCCGCGCCTACGCCCGCCGTCCGGCGGGCACGACACCGCTTTGGCTGAAACGCGCCGGCCGCTCCGCCCGCTCCGCCCACTCCGCCCACGCTGCCCCCGTTCTGCCCA
>CAIZKT010000606.1:0-2050 GCA_903933565.1 uncultured Victivallales bacterium
CCGTCTTGCCGCCTTTGATCGGTCCCTGGATTTGGCCGTGTTGCGCTTGAACCCCAGGGACGCGCTGGGCCGTGAGTTGCCCGAGTTGAAGTATCTCGACTGGAATGCCAGCATTTCGCCGAAGCAGGGCCAGGAGATTCAGGTGCTCGGTTACCCGGCAAGCGGGGGTGAAACGCTGACCGTGTCCCGCGGCCAGATCAGCGGTTTTGACCGGCTCAACGAACACCCGTGTTTCAAGACCGATACAGACCTCGATCTGGGCAGCTCTGGGGGGACGGTCCTGGACGCTAGGAAACGCCTGATTGGGGTCCCGGTGTTCCTCCGCAGTTTTGCCGAGAATGTGGGCTACATCCTGGATATCCGGGCGGCTCGTCCGTGGCTGGCCGCTCATCTCGGGGACCCGCCCACGGTGGATGCGGTGGCCGAGGCGCGGTTGACGGCCGAACTGGCGGCTTTTGCGCGTGCCAACGACGAGCGTGTCTACCGCACCGAGATCTACCCGCGCCTGGAACTGCGCCTGCCCCAGGGGTGGCGGTTCGAGGCCATCGGCGAAGACGAGCTGGTCATCGGCCAGGAAGCCGTGCTCGACCCCGTCAGCATCGGCTTCCAGTTCGACCGCCGCCCGTTCCCCATCGATGCCGCCTTCAAGGCGCGGTTGCAGGAGGACCTTGACCGGGGCCAGGAAGCCGATGACAAGGTTGCCCAGGAAAGCACAACCTTCGTCGGCGCCGAGGCCTGGCGTATCACCGTCACCGCGGGGCGCGAGCAGGATACGCTGATGCAGGTGTTCTTCGGCAATACCGTGGTGCGCGTCCTCTACCGCCTCGGCGACAGCGGCCGCGAGCGCCAGCAGTCCGCCTTGGAGCAAGCCTTGGCCGGCTGCCGTTTTCTGGAGCCTGCCGAGGCCTTGCCGCCATCCCCGCAGCGCGACTTTGTCATCCGCGATCCAGGCGTCAGGATGGCGCTGCCGGAAGGTTGGGGGGGACGGCTCAACCCGGGTTCGGACGGCCAGGACAACCTGCTGACGGCCTGGCAACAGGGCAACTACGATGGCACCCTGGAGGTCGCCTACCGCCGCATCCCTGCCACGAAACAGCAGTCCGCACCGGCGGCCCGGCTGCGCGAAACCGTCAACGGTGCCTCCTTGGAGCGCGTCGTGCGCAAACAGGAGGATCTGCTGGTGGATGGCCTGCCGGGATGGCTGCTTGTGACCGAGCAGAACGGGGTTGACCTGAAGGACTTGCGGCGGCGGGTGGAGGCCGTCATCCTGCACGGCGACCACGAGCTGGTCATCCAGTACAGCGATACGGCGGCCAGCTTCGAACGCAATGCCGACGCCATCGTGCGGGTGCTGGGCGCCATCCAGGTGCTGGCCGGCGAGCGGGAGCATCGCGGGACCTACCGCGTGGGAGCTCTGAGCATCACCTTCACCGATATCGCCAACCACCGTTTTGAGGAAGCCATCGCGGCGCTGGCGTCCAAGGGTCTGCTGCGGGCCTATCCCGACAGCCACTTCGACCCCGAGGCGCCCGTGACCCGCGCCAGGGCGCTACGCACGGCGCTGGATGCGCGGAATCACCTGCTGTCTCGCAGCAATCCCCAGCGCCAGGTGCTCTTGCCCGCGTCGGCCGCCGAGGCAGCCTCGGGCTTTCAGGACATCGCCCCTGGCCACTGGGCCGTGCCCTATGCCCGCTATGCCCGTGACCGGGGGCTGTTCAAGCTCGTGGCCGCGGACCGGTTTGAGCCTGACCGGCCGGTCTCCCTGCACGAGGGGTTGAGCCTGTTGTTCGCCGCCTTTGAAGTCCCCCTGTGGTCCGGTCCGGGGGCGGTGGCCGAGAAGCCGGTCATGGACAAGGGCTACGAACTGGACCTCATCCCGCGCGGCCTTGATGATCCCGCCCATCTGCTGACCAACGCCGAGATGGCGGCCGTGGTGGAGGCGCTTGCCGTTACCCTCGAGCGCTAGTGTGTCGTCCGGCACATCCATGGTTCGTGACTACTCAGGTTACACGCAGGTGCATTTCCCTGCCCCAACGGGGCTGTGGCTCAG
>CAIZKT010000607.1:0-4701 GCA_903933565.1 uncultured Victivallales bacterium
ACAACGGCCTGCCCATCAGGCGCCAGTACTGCTACGCCCATCTGCTGCGCGATCTGGAGGATCTGCTCAAGGACTTCCCCGACCACCCGGAGGTCAAGGCCTTCGTCGACCAGCTGGCTCCTCGCCTCAAGGGCTCGAGGTCCCTGCGCCGCAGGGAGCGGCGCCTGCGCAACTACCGCCGCAAGGCACGGCGCCTCAGGGACAGGATACTGGAGGCGGTCGGGCGCAGCGCCAGGCATCCGGGCGTACAGAGCTTTCAGGAGATCTTCCGCGAGAACGCCGACAGACTCTACCACTGGGTCGAAGACCCCATGGTACCCGCCGAGAACAACACCGCCGAACGCGGCCTGCGCCCCTCGGTGATTGCCCGCAAGCTCAGCTTCGGCTCCCAGTCCCTGGCTGGCGCCAATACCCTGGACACCCTCGCGCTCCAGCCTCACCGGGCACCCGACATGGGTACTATCCTCTTCGACGAACCGGCCATCACGACCGGCTGACCGCCGCGCCGCCGCGCTCGCGACCAAACCCGTCGGCGACGCCGCCGGCCACAACGGCCGAATGGCTCCCCTATCCCCCATCCAGTGACCCATTACGTCCGCCTTTGCCCGAGCGGTTGCATTCGGTCTTGTGGGACCTAAATTACCCCCTACACTCTGGCCGGAGTGGCGGAATTGGCAGACGCGCTAGACTCAAAATCTGGTAACCGAAAGGTTGTGTGGGTTCGAGTCCCTCCTCCGGCACCTTGACCCTATTCCCTTTTTCCCTCAAAACCCCCGATTTCTTCCAGATTTAGCTACGAAAGTAGCGGATTTGGCTGAACTTACGCACGGGAAAGAACCCCCCGTAAATGGCAGAAAATGGCACCTCCAGGGGCGAAAGTGGCACCAAATGGCACCTGGGTTTTACCTGCCATTTTCGCCTCGAATGAGCCTCTTTCTCCGCCCATCCAGCACCCCATTTCACCTGCTCCGCAGCATCTGGCACCCAGCGAGCGCGTCCAGCACAGACGAGTCGGTGTTCATCCTCTCCCGAACTGTGCATGTGCCTTGCGACCTGGGACCATTTCAGTTGGTGGCCATCGCGTGGCTCGGCCTGGTTCTCTGGACGTTCTCTGTTCATCTCGGCTCTTAGATTCGCTGTGGTCGCACTGATGTTTGGCTTACGAACCTAGCTAATCAACAGCCCTGGTGTCTCGCGCTCGATCGCGTAGCTACGTACCTTGACTTCAGGATCATGAACGGCTAGCCTGTGCAACTGACGGAACCCTGGGGAGGGAGATCCCACGGGCACAGTTACGTCGGGAGACCTGTGCATGGCGTCCCGCTAAGGCAGAGGAAGAGCCCAGGTATGCCGCTGTTTGGTCCCAAGAAGCCCAAGAAGCAGTGGTACTTCGTCCCGGTCGACAGTGCTGAACCGATCAGGGCTTTGACGGCTTTCCCCGTGATCGTGGGCCGGGGGATGGGTTGCGACGTGCGGGTCGATGATCCCAGGCTCGCAGATGAACACTTGCAGATCAGTTCCGTCGGCCAGTCCCTGGCCGTCAGGGACTCGGGTACTGCGACCGGGACGACAGTCGACGGCCAGCCGACCAGACGTGCCTGGGTTGGCCGGGTGAACGGTGCCGTTGTCACAGCCGGGATGGGCTTCACGTTTCTCCTCCGCTTCTGTGGCGACACGGAAGCCGAACAGTACGGGCGCGAGATGAGCCAAGCGACCCACCCTACCGGCGAGAGCCCGTCGGACGACCGGACCTGGATTGTCCATCGTGAGGGGCTTGCCGACTGTCCCATGACGAAGCAGGAGTTCACCGAGGCAGCGGAGAGGGGGGAGATCGGTCCGCACGACTTGGCCTGGCAGCGAGATACCCCGGCGGAGCGCTGGGAGGCTCTGGCCGTGGTGCCTGACCTGTTCCCGGACACCGGCTCCGAACCGGACGGACCAAGAACCGGGCCATGGGTTGTGTCCCGCGAGGGTCGGATCATCTGTCCACACTGCTGGTGGCGTTTTGACAGCAGGGATTTCCTCTATGTCTCCGAGGCACCCGAGTTGCGTGGCGATCCGGTTGCCGGTCCCGACGAACAGCTCCGGTTCTCTCCGGAGGAGTACGACCCCCATACCGGCGACGGCATGGACGCATACGGCCATCCCTGTGGCCAGTTGGCCTGTCCCAGGTGCCATCTCGCCCTGCCTCAGGAACTCAGGACAGCTTCGCCGCTATTCGTCTCCATCGTGGGGGCCCCGGCCAGCGGCAAGTCCTTCTTCCTAGCCGCCATGAGTCGGCGGCTGAGAGACACGATGCCGTCGTCTTTCTTCTACTACTTTGGGGATGTTGACGGCGCGACCAACAGCTGGCTGAACGAGTATGAGAACCTGCTGTTCGACCAGGCTGATCCCGCCCAACCCCAGAAGATCGACAAGACACTCATGGGCGGCGAAATGTACCGATCTGTCAGGGTAAATGGCGTCGAACTGCATCTGCCGCGCCCGTGTCTCTTCAGCCTGAGGCCGCAGTCTCTCGCGACCACGGAACCGTCCGACCATAAGCTGGTAGTGTTCTATGACAACGCCGGCGAGCAGTTCCTTCCAGGCGCCGACGTACTCAAAGAACCCGGCACCCAGCACCTGGTGCGCGCGGAAGGAATCATCTTCATGGTTGACCCGGTGCTGGACCCCGGGCTGCGCCGTGCGGTCACCGCGGCCGGCTACACGATCGGGCCCGGTACCCCGACATCGCAACAGCACGTCCTACTCTACGAGATGATAAGTCGCATCCGTAGGCATGAGGGGCTGAGGGCCGCGGAGCGCCTGCAGCGTCCGCTCGTGCTCTGCGTGTCGAAAGCCGACCTGCTTGGATCCATGGTTGATTTCGGCGAGAACCCGTGGCGCTGGGACCGGGAAGCCGGGGTGCATCTGCTGGATATGGACAGGTTGGTCGCCATGTCGTTCCATGTGCGTGCGCTCCTGCTGGAGTACGCGCCGCTGATCGTCCGGACTCTCGAGGCCCTGGCGGACCGCGTGATCTACGTGCCGGTGTCGGCGTTGGGGCACTGCCCCGCGGCCGAGCCCGCGACTCTGCCAGCCGCCGACGCGAGTAGCACACGGGAGGCTAACCCATATGCCGCCGTCCGTCCGTGCGACATCAAGACCAAATGGGTTGAGGTGCCGTTGCTGTACCTTCTCTGCTGCCTCGGCCTGATTGGGGCAAGCCACACCCAAGACGAATCCTGCCCCGAAGCGCAGGATTACCAGAAGGCAGGACTGAATCTCAGGATCACCGTGCCGGGCACTGAGGAGATTGTCGACGTACCGCCGGCCTACGGTGGCTACCTGATCCAAGCGCCGATCAGCAGAGTTCGCTTCCGGGTGCCGAGAATCGACGGAGTGCAGCCGCTCTGAGCTACGTGACGCCACGCAAGATCGGCCCTCGCATGGATGTCTGACGCCTACTGTCAAAGCGCCTGAGGCTACGGGTGGGCGCCCCCGCGCCCAGGCATGCGAGACGGGGGAGACCGAACTATGGCGTTTGAGCTGATTCATACTTCGGTTCCCAAGGGTTTGCGGCGGGGAAGCCAAGGTTACAGCACGGTCGCCTACACGCAAGGCATGTCTGCCAGCTACGTCGAGTTGTGCGAGGAGCTAAGCTTCTACAACGCCTGCTTCCGGGTCAGCGACCCGCTCTACGCGAAAAACCCCACGGCCCACTCGCACTACCGGGTGACCGTTGGCGACCAGGATCTTTCCGTCCTCTCAAGAATCGCCTGCTACGCCCCTGACTACTCGGGACGGTCAAACTACCTGGCGCACCACCTGGTGGTCGACCCACAAGACGAGCGCATGTCTGCTGGTGGGCCGGCAGCCCTGATGACAGCGGCGGCAGGCCTTTTCTGCCGTGAGTGGAACGATGCCCCGCATGCCATCCCGCAACCGGCGCAAATTCCTGACATCAAGGGAGAGATCGCCCCGGCAGTCGCCTGGCAGGACCTCGCAGGCGACGCGGGCTGGGCTGGCGCGCTGGCTCAGCATGTCCTCGACGGTAATGGCGCGCCGGCATGCATCGTTTTCGAGCCGCGCAACCTGCCGGACCCCGATGCCATGGTTCGCCTGATTGCCGAAGCCCTGGCTTTCCTGCCCGAGGCGCGGCGCTGGGACGTCACGTTCAACACGTACCTCCAACGGGCTTCCCTGAAGTCGACTTGCCTCTGGCGCTGTTGCGCCGCCAAGGATGCGGAACCCATCGAGGCAGTCCGACGCACGCCCGGCGCGCTGGTACTGGACCTGACGATGGGGCCGCTCGGGACGGCAACAGGCGAGTTGGCCGAGTGCGCCCGATTCGGACGCACGCCGGACTGGGGCAAGATACTGGGGCCAACGGCGAGCCAGGCCACCGCACCTCAGGCCGTGCGCCGTCGGGGAGAGACAGTCCCGGCAACCGACCTCCGTCAAGCCCGGATGGCAGCGCCCGCCCCGCCGCGCGGTCTCTCCGCAGAGCATCTCGCGGAGATGGCCAGCCAGATCGCCCGCCATCAGGCCCGTTTCCCGCGCTGGGCAGTCGCCGCCGTCCTAGCCTGGATTCCCACGTTAGCTTGCGCCGTTAACACCACGGGGGTCACCCGCCTGGCTCAACGCTGCGGGGCCGCCCCGGTTGGCGCCTGAGTCACAGTAGCCCATTTTGGCGCCGAAGGGAAGCGGTCGATCTGGATC
>CAIZKT010000608.1:0-5399 GCA_903933565.1 uncultured Victivallales bacterium
GCAGGGAGCCGGACAGACCCGTCCGGTGACCTCGGGGACGTTGTTGGTGCGATGCAGCAGCGCCAGCGCCTCGCGCCAATGGCCGCGGTAGGCCAGATCATTGAAGTCTGGGATGAGATTGCCCAGCGGGCAGCCGTGAGCATGGCAGAAGGGAATGCCGCAGTCCATGCAGCGGGCCGCCTGCTGGGCCAGCTCGGCGGGCGCCTGCGGGACCTGCACTTCGCTCCAGTCCAGGAGGCGTTCCTCCTTGGGGCGCTTGCCGAAGTCCTTACGGCTGTATTCCAGGAAACCAGTGGGTTTGGCGCACATCGCGGTCCTCCTCGCCGCGCCGGGTCAGCGGTGGCGGGTTTCGGTGTGTGGGTAGACTTCCTCGGTGGCCGACAGGGTTTCGGACTCGCGGTCCTCCCGGTGCCTCATGCGCTCGAGGGCCTTGCGGTAGTCGATGGGGAAGACCTTGACGAAGTACGGCAGGCGGTTCTCCCAACTGTTCAGGATGTCTTTGGCCCGCTCGCTGCCGGTGAGTTCGACGTGGCGGGTGAGGAGCCGGTTGAGCACATCCTGATCCTCCCAGCTCCACACGCTTTCGAGGTCGACCATATCCAGGTTGCAGCGCGTGTCGAAGAGGCCGGACTCATCGTAGACGTAGGCGATGCCACCGCTCATGCCAGCGGCGAAGTTGTTACCGGTGCCGCCGAGGACCACGACGGTGCCGCCGGTCATGTACTCACAGCCATGATCGCCGACGCCTTCGACGACGGCCGTAGCGCCGCTGTTGCGCACGGCGAAGCGTTCGCCAGCCTGGCCGCTGAGGAAGACCTCGCCGGCCGTGGCCCCGTACAAGATCACGTTGCCCGCGATGATGCTCTCATGGGCGCTGAAGCCCGAGGCGGGGTTGGGGCGTACGACGATGCGCCCGCCGCTCATGCCCTTGGCCAGGTAGTCGTTGACATCGCCCAGCACGGTCAGCGCCAGGCCGGGGGCGAGGAAGGCGCCAAAGCTCTGCCCGGCGCTGCCTACAAAGGTCAGATCGATGGTGCCATCCGCCAGCCCCCTCGGCCCATGCCGCCGGGCCACTTCCTGGCTCAGGCGCGCGCCCACGGTGCGCTGGGTGTTGCGGATGGGCAACTTCAGGCTGACGGTGCCCTTCCCATCGATGGCCTTGCGGCACTTGCCGATCAGCTCGTCATCGAAGCAGGCCACGGGCTCGAGCGCGTCCGGGCGCAGGCAGCGCAGCGGGAGCTGGTCCGGGCGGTCCGGCCGGCGCAGCAGCCGACTGAAATCGAGGTGCGCGGTCTTGGGATGATCCGCCGCGGGCTCAAAGGCCAGCCGCTCGCTGTGCCCGATCATCTCGTCGACGCTGCGGAAACCGAGTTCCGCCATCACCTCGCGGAAGTCCTGGGCCAGGAAGCGGAAGAAGCGTTCGACGTGTTCCGGCCGACCGCAGAAGCGGGCCCGCAAGCGGGGATCCTGCGTCGCCACCCCGACCGGGCAGGTGTTGGAATGGCACTTGCGCATCATCACGCATCCCAGGCTGACCAGGGCGACGGTGGCGAAGCCGAACTCCTCGGCGCCCAACAGGGCGGCGATGGCCAGGTCGCGCCCGGTGCGCAACTGGCCGTCGACCTGGATTCTGATCTTGTCCCGCAAGCCATTCAGGCGCAGTGCTTGTTGCGTTTCTGCCAAGCCCAGTTCCCAGGGGAGTCCGGCATGCTTGATGGCGGTGAGCGGACTGGCGCCGGTGCCGCCATCGTGTCCGGCGATCAACACCATGTCCGCCCGCGCCTTGGCCACGCCGGCGGCGATGGTGCCGACGCCGACCTCGCTGACCAGCTTCACCGAGACCCGCGCCGTCGGGTTGACGCACTTCAGATCATAGATCAGTTGCGCCAGGTCCTCGATCGAGTAGATGTCATGGTGGGGTGGCGGGGAGATCAGGGTCACGCCGGGGGTGGTATGGCGCACCCGGGCGATGTCCGCACTGACCTTGTGGCCAGGCAGCTGGCCACCCTCGCCGGGCTTGGCGCCCTGGGCCATCTTGATCTGCAATTCGTCGGCGTGAGTCAGGTACTCCAGGGTGACGCCGAAGCGGCCGCTGGCGACCTGCTTGACCCGGCTCATCTTGTTGTCGCCGTTGACGTGGCGGTAACGGGCCGGATCCTCGCCCCCCTCGCCGGAGTTGCTGCGCGCCCCGAGGTGGTTCATGGCGATGGCGATGGCCTCATGGGCTTCTTTGCTGATCGAGCCGAAGCTCATGGCGGAAACCACAAAGCGCGGCACGATACGGTCCACGGCTTCGACCTCGTCGATGGGCACGGGAGCGCCCGCGGTGAAGCGGGTCAGGCTGCGCAGAGTAATCCGCTGGCTGGACTGATCATTGATGCCGCGGCAGTATTCCTGGAACAGCCGGTAGTCGTCTCGGCGTACGGCCTGCTGCAGGGCGCTGATCACCGCTGGCGTCCACAGGTGCCTCTCGCCGCCCTGGCGAGTGTGATAGTTGCCGCCGATCGGCAACGCCGGGGCGGGCCCGCCGGCAGCCGGAAAGGCGACCTCGTGGCGGCGCTGCGTCTCCGTGGCAAGATCGTCCAGGTCAATGCCACCGACCCGACTGGCGGTGCCGGTGAAGTAACGCTCGATCAGCGCCGGCCCCAGGCCGACCGCCTCGAAAATCTGCGAGCCGAGGAAGCTGCGAATGGTGCTGATCCCCATGCGGCTCAGCGTCTTGAGCAGGCCCTTCTTGACGGCGGCGATGTAGTGGTCCACGGCCGCGTTGGGCGTCACCGCCGGGCTGAGCAAGCCCTGCTCGGCGAGGGCGCGGACGGTGCTCAGCGCCACGTGTGGGCACACGGCATTGGCGCCAAAGGCGATCGCCATGGCCACGTGGATGACCTCGCGGACCTCGCCGCTTTCGACAATGATGCCTGCCTGGGTCCGCAGCCCTTCGCGAATCAGGAAATGGTGCAGTCCGGACGCCGCCAGCAGGGCCGGGATCGGGGCGTGCTCGCGGTCCATGCCGCGGTCCGTAAGAAGCAGCAGGACGGCGCCGTCGCGGATCGCGGCCGCGGCCCGGGCGAAGAGTTCGTCCAGGGCTTGGCGCAGGCCGACCCCGCCACTGCCGCGCGGAAACAGCATCGGTAGATCAACCGGTCGGATGTCGGGGTTGTCCGTCCCCCGCAGCCGGACCATGTCCTCGGGCGTCAGCACCGGGTGATGGAGCTTGAGCATACGGCAGTGCTCCGGCGTCTCCTCCAGAAGATTGCGCTCATGCCCGATGTAGCTCATCAGCGACATGACCAGCTCCTCGCGCAACGGGTCGATGGGCGGGTTCGTCACCTGGGCGAAAAGCTGCTTGAAGTAGGCGAAGAGCAGCTGCGGCGTCTTGGAGAGCACCGCAAGCGGCACGTCATTGCCCATGGAGCCAACGGCTTCCTGCCCCTGGGCGGCCATCGGCCCGATCAGCATCTTCAACTCTTCTTCGCTGTAGCCGAACGCCTGCTGTTTGGCGCGCAGTTCGTCCGGCGGCGCCGCGGGCACCTCCGATGGCATGCCCAGGCCGCGCAGTTCGATGCGGTTGTCCTTGACCCAGTGGCGGTAGGGCTTGCGACGCGAGATCGCCGCCTTGATCTCCCGGTCCGGCACGATGCGGTGCTGTTCGAGGTCGAGGAGCAGCATGCGGCCGGGTTGCAGCCGTCCGCAGTAGCGCACGTCGGCCGGGGCGAGGTCGAGCACGCCGGTCTCCGAGGCCAGCACGATCAGGCCGTCCGCGGTCAGCGTGTAGCGCGCCGGGCGCAGGCCATTGCGGTCAAGGACCGCGCCGATGTAGCGCCCATCGGTGAACACCAGCGCCGCCGGACCGTCCCACGGCTCCATCATGGCGCTGTGGTACTCGTAGAAGGCCCGCTTGTCCTCGCTCATGTGGAACTTGGCGCCCCAGGCCTCCGGCACCATCATCATCGCCGCGTGGGGCAGCGAGCGCCCGGCGGCAGTCAACAACTCCAGCACGTTATCCACCTGCGCCGAGTCGCTGCCGGTCTCATCGATGACCGGAAAGAACTTGCGCAGATCGTCCCCGAGCAGCTTGCTCTTCAGCACGGCCTGCCGGGCCCGCATGCGGTTGGCATTGCCGCGCAGGGTGTTGATCTCGCCATTGTGGGCCAATAGGCGGAACGGCTGCGCCAACTTCCAGTTCGGCAGCGTGTTGGTGCTGTAGCGCTGATGCACGATAGCGAAGGCGCTGGTAAAGTCCGGGTCGGTGAGATCGGGGAAGAAGGACTTCAACTGGGTACCGGTCAGCATACCCTTGTAGACCAGGGTCAGCGCCGAGAAGCTGGCCACGTAGAACTGGCTGGCATCGACGTCCTTCCACTGCGCGATCTGGCGTTCCGCGGTGCGCCGGATAATGACCAACTTGCGTTCGAAGGCAGCGGTGTCCAGGCTGCCGCGCTCGACGAAGAACTGCGCGAAGGCCGGCATCGTCAGCCGCGCGAAGTCGCCCAAGCCCTCTGGACGCACCGGCACCTGCCGCCAGCCCAACCCCCGCACGCCCTCCAAGGCACACACCTGCTCACACACCCGGCGGCAGGAATCGGCCACCTGCGGGTCGCTGGGCAGGAAGAGCATCGCCACGCCATACTCCCCGACCATCGGCAACGCCATGCCCGCCTTCTGGCATTCGCGCCGCAGGAAGACGTCCGGCATGCCCAGCAGCAGCCCCGCGCCATCGCCGGTGGACTTGTCTCCGCCCACCGCACCGCGGTGCTCAAGGTTGATCAGCACCCGAATGGCGTCGGTCACCAGGTTCATCCGCGGCACCGCGTCCAGCGCCGCCACAAAGCCCACCCCGCAACTGTCGCGCTCGTAAAGCGGATCGTAAAGCCCCTCAGCGGCCGGATCGCCGGCCGCATTCAGCAGCGTGAATCCCGCCCCCAGCCCATCTCGTCGTTGGCCCGCGCTCATACTCATCGTCTCCGCCGCCTGTGCCTGCCACCGCCCCCCGCGAACCTTGACCTGGGCGGCCTTGGATGGACTAAGTCTAGCGTTCCTGATGCCAAGTGCGAGTCAAGTCAGCGCAAAGCCTTGGAAGAACGCATATTAAAACTCTATACCATAGCCCACATGGCGGCTTGAGCTAGGCACTTTTGAGACAAAAATGCGCCTTTCTTGCGGGCTGATGCTCGGCCCAGCCTGGCCTCGGGACTCGGCCCGCAGCACGGGAGCGACCGAGGCTGGACCCACGCCTAAGGCCGGTACAGGAATGGGCTTTCAGGCCGGTCCTCGGATACATTGATGTGCCGTAACTGCTCAGAATCTGTGAAGAAACGCGACCTGTGCAATAAGGATGGGCCGTGGTATTCAGCCCCAAAGGGGCGTTCCGGGCGCCCAGGGCAACGCCCTGGGTACCC
>CAIZKT010000609.1:0-2701 GCA_903933565.1 uncultured Victivallales bacterium
CCTACACGACGCTCTTCCGATCTGATCCCGCCCGCCCTTCCCGCGCCCCTGAACCGGGAGGTCTGGAGGGCCTGCGGTCCTCCAGCGGGGGTTCGGGGGCAGAGCCCCTGCCGGAAAGGAGGTCCTGAGCATGGCGCTGGACTTCCTACGGTCGGCGGCGTTCTATGGACCGGCGTTTCCGGAGCCATTCGTGCGTTTCGAGCTGGAGCGCGAGCTGGCGGCGCTGAAGCTCCTGCCCCGGCTGGTGGGTGAGGATGGCCGCCGGCTGCAGGAGTCGTGGGACAGCTACCGTCGCTCCCTGCGGGCGCTGGTAGCCCAGGGTGGCCCGGTGCGCGTCGCCAACCACGTCCTTGAGCCCCTGGTGCCGCGCCTTGGCTATACGTCCATCGCGGTGGCGGAGGACATCCAGACCCGCGAGGGCGCCGAGTCCGGCGGCATGCTCCTGGTCGGACCCGACGGCGCCCGCCTGCGCGCCTGGGCGGCAGCCCTGGGCGAGGACCTCGATGCACCCGTCCGGCGTGGTCGCGCTTTCCGCTTCAGCCATGCCCAGATTGCGCGGCGCGTGCTGCAGGCTGCCGGCGAGCGGCTGGGGCTCCTGACCAACGGCGTCGAATTCCGCATCGTCATCTCCGACCCGGCCCGCACCGACTCGTGGATCGAGATCCCCATCGAGTCTGCCTGGAAGCGCAGCCGCGAGGCCCCCGAATCGTACGTGCTGCTCATGGCCCTGGCCTCGCCGGCGGGCGTGCAGGCCATCCCCGATCTCATCGAGAAGGCACGCCTGCGACAGACCGGCGTCACCCGCGAACTCCGCAAACAGGCCCGCGAGGCGGTCGAGCTGTTTGTGCAGGACATCCTTGACCATCCCGTCAACCGTGACATCCTGGCGACGCAAGCGGACCGCGAGGACCTGGCGAAGCAACTCTGGCATGAAGGCCTCATCAACGTCTTCCGGCTGCTCTTCATCCTGAAGCTCGAAGCCACCGACGACCCGGCGCGCGCCTTCAGCTTCGCTTCGAGCAGCCTCTGGCGCAATAGCTTCTCGCCCAGCCTGGCCCTGGCACCGTACGTCCGCGCCGTACTCGATCAGGGCCAAGAGACCGGCAACCTGCTGGAGGACGGCCTGCGGCTGCTCTACCGCATGTTCACCACCGGCCTGGAATGCACCGAACTGCGCGTGAAGCCTCTGGGCGGTGCCCTCTTCGGCGAGGAGGCCACGCCGTTGCTGACGCGACTGCGCTGGGGCGAGCGCGGCGTGGCGCACCTCCTCGACCGCCTGCTGTGGACCATCCGCGACCGCTCCAGCCAGGCCCGCGAACGCGTGCACTACGGCCCCCTGAGCGTAGGCGACCTGGGCCGCGTCTACGAATCCCTCATCGAGCTCGAACCCGGCCTCGCCGCTGAACCTATGTGCCGCCTGCGCCGCCGCAAGCTGGAAGTCGTCGTGCCGCTGGCGCAGGGCGAGCGCTACCGGACGGAAGGCGGTGGCGCTGCCCCCGAGCCCCCGCCGGGGCGACTCGTCTCCCCGGACCCCTCGTCTCTGGGCTTGCCGACTCCGGCCGCGCTAACCGCGCAGCCCGATTCGGCAAGCCGTGGGCCGTCCGCTGACGCGGATGGGGGCGTCGTGCCTGGTGGCCCGTCCGATCCGTCTGACGACTCAGACGATGATGCTGAGGACGACGCCCCCGCCCGCGGCAAGAAGACCGCCATCGACTGGATCGAGGTGATCCCCGCCGGACGCTTCTACCTGCGCGTTGGGCTCGGACGTAAGGCATCTGGCTCGTACTACACCCCGGACTCATTCGTACGCTTTCTGGTGCAGGAAACCCTCGGACCGCTGGTTGAGGCCCGCAGCCCCAAGGACGACCCGAACCCCGCCGCCATCCTCGACATCAAAGTGCTCGACGACGCCATGGGCAGCGGCCACTTCCTCTTCGAGGTCTGTCGCTACCTCGGTGAGGCCCTCTATGAGGCCTGCCGCCTCTGCGACGAACTCGCCCTCGACTGCGAACACCGCGCCGAGATCGAGGAGAGGAGGACGGAGGCTCTGCCTCCAGACCTCCGCCGGGGGAACGCGTCCCCCCGGGCCCCCAGTGACTCGGTTTCGCCGCCGGCAGGCAGCAGGGAGGAGACCGCCGAAGGATACGAGGCCGTAACGCCTGCTGCCCACGGCGGCGAAACCGTTGGCCGTTCCGCGAGCGTGACGCCCGCGGAAGCTGGGTCCGAACTGCCCACTGGCAACGTTGCCAGTCCCTCTTCACGCGTAGCGTCGGCGACCGTTTCGGGCGATGCGGCAGCCGCGACAGCGGGAGGCACATCGCCCGAAACCGGTTCCGGGGGGCCCGGGGGGACGCGTTCCCCCGGTGGGGGCCGTGGGGGCGACGCCCCCGCTCTCTCCGCCTCTCCCGCCGCCCTCCGTGCTCGTGCCGCGGAGCTGCGCGCCCGCATTCAGGCCTTGCCGGATCTCGAGGATGAGTTGCTCGCCTATCTGCCCAGCCGGGCGCCTGAAGATGGCGAGACCGCGTTGTCCGCTGCCAAGGCACGGGCCATCTGCCGGCGGCTAGCCTGGATTCCCACGTTAGCTTGCGCCGTTAACACCACGGGGGTCACCCGCCTGGCTCAACGCTGCGGGGCCGCCCCGGTTGGCGCCTGAGTCACAGTAGCCCATTTTGGCGCCGAAGGGAAGCGGTCGATCTGGATC
>CAIZKT010000610.1:0-6044 GCA_903933565.1 uncultured Victivallales bacterium
GGTTCATGCAGCCCCTCACTCTCAGGCCAGGCCTAGTTGTTTCTTGGCGTTGGCCACGTTGTCCATATCCTTGTCGCCGCGACCGGACAGGTTCACCAGCAGAATCTGGTCGGGACGCATCTGCGGCGCCCGCCGGAGTGCCTCGGCCAGCGCATGGGCACTCTCCAGCGCCGGGATGATGCCCTCCAACCGGCAGAGCAAATCAAAGGCGGCAATGGCTTCGCGGTCGTTGATGGTGCAGTACGTGGCTCGGCCGGTGTCGTGCAGGTAGGCGTGTTCGGGGCCGACCCCGGGGTAGTCGAGCCCGGCCGAGACCGAGTGGGTGTTGCGGATCTGGCCATCCTTGTCCTGCAGCAGGTAGGTCTTGTTGCCGTGCAGGATGCCGACGCTTCCCGCCGTAATGCTGGCGGCGTGTTCGCCGGTCTCGAGGCCCCGTCCACCCGCCTCGACCCCGATCAGCGCCACCGCCGCATCGTCGATGAACCCGGCAAACAGGCCCATGGCGTTGCTGCCGCCGCCGACGCAGGCAATGGCCGCATCGGGCAGCCGCCCCTCTTTCTCCAGAATCTGCCGCCGCGCCTCTTCGCCAATCACCGACTGGAAGAAGCGCACCATCTCGGGATACGGATGCGGCCCGGCCACGGTCCCAATGACGTAGAAAGTCGTGCGGACCGTCGCCACCCAGTTGCGCAGGGCCTCGTTCATGGCGTCTTTGAGCGTGCCGGTACCGCTGGCGACCGGCACCACCCGCGCCCCCAGCACCTGCATGCGCCGCACGTTGGGCGCCTGGCGCTCGATGTCCTCGGTGCCCATGAATACATCGCATTCCATCCCCAGCAGCGCCGCGATAGTCGCGGTGGCGACCCCGTGCATGCCGGCGCCGGTCTCGGCGATCACCCGCGGCTTACCCATGCGGCGGGCCAGCAAGCCCTGGCCAAGAGTGTTGTTGACCTTGTGCGCTCCGGTGTGGTTCAAGTCCTCACGCTTGAGGTAGATACGTGCCCCGCCACAATGCGCCGTGAGACGCCGGGCAAAGTAGAGCGGCGATTCGCGCCCGACGTAGTCGCGCAGCAGCCCCCGAAACTCGGCCAGGAAGCCGGCATCCTGCCGACTGGCCGCGAAGACGGCCGTGAGTTCGTGCAAGGCGGGCATCAGCGTCTCGGCGACATACTGCCCGCCGTAGATTCCGTAATGACCCTTTATCGGCATGACGTCGTCTCCTGTAAGGCTCTCGCAGAACCCCGCGCCGCGGCCACAAAGCGGCGCACGCGGTCATGATCCTTGATTCCGGGAGCGGCTTCGACGCCGCTACTCACGTCAACGCCCCAAGGTTGCACCTGGCGCAGAGCCTCGGCTACGTTTTCGGGCCGCAAGCCACCCGCCAGCAGCACCCGCCGTCGCTGGGCCAACTGCGCTGCGAGGGCCCAGTCGCAGACCGTGCCTGTGCCGCCCCGGCCCGCCGCCCCGCCAACGTCCACCACCAGCGCCGCGCCCGGGGTCAGCACTGCACGCTCGACCTCGGCCGCCTCGTGCAGGTTGACCACGCGCCAGGCGCTGGCCAGATGGAATGCCGCCACCTCGAGGTCCGTTTCGTCCCCATGAAACTGGATCACATCCAGCCGGCCAACCCTGACCGCTTCAGCCACGGCTGCCGGCGTCGCGTTCACCACCACGCCAACCCGCTGGACTCCCGCTGGGACCAGAGCCGCCAGAGCCCCCAGACGCTCCGGCGACACGTAGCGCGGTGACTTCTCGTACAACACGAAGCCGACACAGTCCGCCCCGGCCGCTACGGCGCAGAGGACATCCTCGGGCCGGCACAGACCGCAGATCTTGACGCAGGGCGTCATGCCGGGTTTCCCTGGCCGCTACCGACTGCCGCCAGCAACTCGCGCAAGACCGCGCCCGGCGAAGCGGCTCGCATCAGGGTTTCACCGACCAGGAATGCGTCCGCGCCGGCCGCCTGCAGCCGCCCGATGTCAGCCGCATCGCGGATGCCGCTCTCGGCCACGCGAATCACCCCGGCGGGGATGGCGGCCAGCAGTTCGGCCGTGCCCGCCAGGTCGGTGCGGAACGTCTTCAGGTCACGGCTGTTCACGCCCACGATCTGCGCGCCACCGGCCAGCACGGCCTCCAGCTCCTCGTGGGTATGCACTTCGCTGAGCACATCGAGCCCCATGGTCCGCGCCGTCTGATAGAGCCGCTGATAGTCCGTCGGCGTCAGTGCCGCGGCGATCAACAAGACCGCCGAAGCGCCCCATTCAAGGGCCTCCGCCAGCTGCACTTCGTGGACGATGAAGTCCTTGCGCAGGATAGGGATGGAAACGGCTTCGGCGGCGGCGCGCAGGGTGTCCGGATGGCCCAGGAAGTAGTGCGGTTCGGTGAGCACGGACAGGGCCGCCGCCCCCGCCGCCGCCAGTTCCAGGGCCAGGTCGCGGGGATGGAAGTCGGCTCGAATGAGGCCCCTGGAGGGCGAGGCCTTCTTCAACTCGGCGATCACCCGAACCTTACCCCCGGGCACGCGCCGCAGCGCCGCGGCGAAGGATGGACGTCGGGGCGCGGCGGCCGGCGTTGACAGGCGCTCCGGGAGCCCCTGCGGGTAACGCTGTGCCAGGTCCTCACGAGTGCGCTTGACGATCTGCTGGAGGATGCTCATCGTCCCTGGCTTCCCCGCACCAAAACGGTAAGCTTGTCCAGGGCCGCGCCTGAGTCGATGGCGATCTGGGCCAGGGCGATGCCCTGCGCCAGCGTCTCGGCCTTCTCGCCCGCCACGATGGCCGCACCGGCGTTGAGCAGCACCGCAGCGCGCTGGCCGCCCCGCACCGAGCCGTCCAGGATGCCGCGCAGAAGCCCGGCATTCTCCTCGACGGTCCCGCCGGCCAGATCCGCGATCGGGTAGGATTCGCCCAGCAGCAGGTCGGCCTCGACCTCGTAGGTGCGTATCACCCCGTCGCGCAGTTCGCTGATCCGCGTCCTGCCGCAAGGACTGATCTCGTCCAGGCCGGGCTGACCATGGACGACGAGGGCACGCCGACAGCCCAGATGACGCAACGCCTCGGCAAAAACCTCGGTCAGGTCCGCCGCGTAGACTCCCAGAACCTGCCCCGTCGCCCCAGCCGGGTTGGTCAGCGGTCCGAGCATGTTGAAGAGGGTACGAATGCCGAGCTGACGGCGCGTCGGCATGACGTGTTTCATGGCCGGATGCATCGCCGGCGCAAACAGGAAGCCAATGCCGTGTTCCTGCAGGCACTGCTCCATGACCGCCCGTGAGCATTCCAGGTTGAAGCCGAGCGCGGCCAGCACGTCGGCCGAACCGCACTTGCTGGAGACGGCCCGGTTGCCATGCTTGGCGACGCACACCCCGGCGCCGGCGGCGGCAAAGGCCGAAGCGGTAGAAATGTTGAACGTGCCCGCGCCGTCGCCACCGGTGCCGCAGGTATCGACGACATGCCGCGACCCCGCGTCGATCAAGGTCGCGTGGCGGCGCATCACCGCGGCGGCGCCGTAGACCTCGGCCGCGGTCTCGCCCTTCATCCGCAGCGCGGTCAGGAAGGCCCCGATCTGCGCATCGGTGGCATGCCCACCCATGATGAAGTTCAGCGTCACCGTGATGTCGCGCTCGCTGAGGTCGCGGCGGGCGATGAGTTGGTTGAGCACAGCGGTAAACATGGTAGCACCTATCTCCTTATGCCTGCGCGTGGCCTGGTCTGCCGGCTCGCGCGGCGGTCAGGTCGACGAAATTTGCGAGCAGTCGTTTACCGGCGGGGGTCAGCACCGACTCGGGATGGAACTGGATGCCTTCCGTCGAGTGCTCACGATGCCGCAGTCCCATGATCTCGCCGTCTGGCGCCTCCGCCGTCACCAGCAGACACGCCGGCAGCGTCTCGCGTTCCACCGCCAACGAATGGTAGCGGGTCGCCTTCATGGGTGAACGGATGCCCGTAAACACGCCGCGTTCATCATGCGTGATCGACGAGACCTTGCCATGCATGACCGCCTTGGCCTTGATGACCCGCCCACCAAAGGCGGCGCCGATGGCCTGGTGCCCCAGGCAAACCCCCAGGATGGGCACCTGCCCACTGGCTGCCTGAATCAGCGGAATGATGATCCCCGCGTCTTCCGGCCGACAGGGGCCGGGCGAGATGATGATACCGTCCGGCTTCATGGCCAGCACCTCCGCGACGCTGATCTCGTCATTGCGATGCACCACGGTCTGCTGGCTCATCTCGCTGAGGTATTGCACCAGGTTGTAAGTGAAGGAGTCGTAGTTATCGATCATCACGATCATCGCAACATCTCCGCTTCAGAGGGTCAGTCCGGCCGCCGCCAGTTCGAGGGCCCGCACCATGCCGCGAGCTTTCTGGCAGGTCTCCTGGTACTCCTTGTCCGGATCCGAGTCGTAGACGATGCCCGCCCCTGCCTGCACCGCCACCCGATGCCCATCGATCTCGAGCGTGCGAATGGTGATGGCGAGGTCCATGTTGCCGTCGTAACCGATGTAGCCGACCGCCCCGCCGTAGGCGCCGCGCGGCTGCGGTTCCAGCTCGTGGATGATCTCCATGGCACGGATCTTCGGGGCGCCGCTCAACGTCCCCGCCGGGAAGGTCGCCCGGATCAGGTCGAAGGCGTCCAGGCCGTCGGCGAGCGTCGCCTGTACCGTGGAGACAATGTGCATGACATGACTGTAACGCTCGATGGTCATGAAGTCCTTGACCTGTACGCTCGCGGGCGCCGCCACCCGGCCGAGGTCGTTGCGGCCCAGGTCCACCAACATGACGTGCTCGGCGCGTTCCTTCTCGTCGGCAAGCAGTTCGTCGGCCAAAGCGCGGTCTTCTTGCTCCGTGGCGCCGCGCGGCCGGGTGCCGGCAATGGGCCGCAGTTCGGCGCGATCACCGGTCAGGCGCACCATGACCTCGGGGCTCGAACCGACCAGGAGATGCTCGCCCACCTTCAGGAAAAACGTGTAGGGCGAGGGGTTGATCAGCCGTAGGGCACGATACAGCGTGATCGGGTCGGCCGGGAGTTCGCCACTGAAACGCTGCGACAGCACGGCCTGGATGATGTCCCCCTCAAAGATTAGCTCACGCGCCCGCCGGACCATCTCCCGGAACTGCTCCGGGGTGAGGTTGGAGGTGAGCGCGGCGCTCGCCCCGGACACCCGCGGCCGCAGGTCCACCGGGGTCTGCAGACGCTCTTCGATCGCCGTGATGCGCCGCACCGCGTCCTGGTACGCCGCCCGCGGCGAGACAAAACGGTCCGGTCGTGCCCCGGCCACAATCTTCATGGTGTGCCGCACGTTGTCAAAGACGATCATCGTGTCGGTGAGCATGAAGCAGGCGGTCGGTCCCGACGGGGGCTGTTTGGGCTCCGGCAGGCGCTCAAACTCGCGCACCGTCTCGTAGTTCATGAAACCGACCGCGCCGCCAATGAAGCGCGGCAATTCGGGCAGAAGCACCGGCGCGGTCTGCGCCATGATCGCCCGCAGAGCGCAGACGCCGTGGTCCGCGCCCCCCAGGTTCGTGCGCTCGCCGTCCGCATCCTCGACCATGGCCTGGCCGTTCTCAACGGTGAACAGCGTGTGCGGCTGCAAACCGATGAACGAATAGCGGCCCCAGCGCATGCCCCCCTCCACACTCTCCAGCAGAAACAGGCGCGAGTCCCGCGCAAAGCGCGCAACCACCGACACGGGCGTCTCCACGTCCGCCAGATGCTCCCGGTAAACGGGAATCAGATTGCCCCGTCCACACAGACTCTCAAACTCCTCGTAGGTCGGTCTGATCATACACACACCCCACTTACACCACCCACTCACTTTCGCTCGCCGCGGCGCCTCGACCGTTGTTCTCTTGTTTCGCTGCATTAGAACATAAGAACGGGGCCTCTACCTGTCAAGGCGCAGCCTGAAAAAAGTCGACCTGTGCAATAAGGGAGTCCGTCTGGAGCGCTGCAGGCGCGCTGCCATACCAGCCCAGGGCAACGCCCTGGGAATAGGACGGTTATGGGTTTGAGCCCTGTAGGGGCGAGCTATCTGCCATACCTCCGCA
>CAIZKT010000611.1:0-10770 GCA_903933565.1 uncultured Victivallales bacterium
GCCGCGCTTTCAGCGCTCCGCGGCGTCTGGCATTCGCGACACGTCCCGCCGGAATTCTCCCCCAAGAGTCAAGTGACCCGTTTTGCTCGCCGGAGGCGGAGACGATCGAAACAGAAGCCCCTACGGAACTGACCTGCGCCCGCCCTGAACCCCAGCGCTGGATTAGCGCCCGGTGGCGCCCTAAGGTGAACGGGATACAGACGAGTCGGCCGTCGTTCGTCGGGTTGGCCAGGTCAAGGAGGCGCCATGCAGGTTGAAATCACCCGTCACGCACTGGATCGTGTGCCGCTGTCGCTGAACATAGACGACTCCACGGTCCTGCTCAACGCCAGCTACTTCTGGATGCGTGACCGCAATCCCGTGGATGGGCAGAAGCGCCGCTGGGAGGACGTGCCGGTGGTGCATCCGGAGTCCTTTACCCGAGAGTTCTTCGAGTGGTGCCGGCAGCAGGGGGTGCGCGGCAAGTTCTCGCTGGTGCCATGTCCCGGGGCGCTGGGTCGGATCGACGAAAGGCTGCCGCTCTTCAGCCGTGAGCAGCAGGAGAGTTGGCTGCGCATGTGTCGCGAGCTGATCGCCCCGGCCTTCGATATCACCCCGGAAATGCTGACGCACTCGGTGGTCGTCGACCCCGCGACCTGCAAGCCCTTGCCCTCTGGGATTTGGGAGCAGTACGACTGGGCGCGCTTGCCAGAGGACCAGGAAGAGCTGGTCACGGAGTACATCGTTACCGCCTGTCGCATTCTGCGCAATGTGGGCCTGCCGCCGCAGGGCGTGACCTCGCCGGGAGGGTTCGGCGGCAAGAACCTCAGCTTCTATGCTCGCGTTGCCGGCGCCGCTGTGCGCGCGGTGACGGGACGAGCCACGCCGTTCTTCTTCCAGCAGGTAGCCGCCAGCGGCCCCGTCACTACGCCGGTGTGGTATGCGGACCGGGCGGCAGGCAGCGCGGTCGGCGAGATCATCGCCTCGACTAGCGACTGGACGGGTTCCTGGACCGGCTATGGCGAGGCGGATGCCGACAAGTACATCACCGCCGACCTCTCCGGCGGCCGCTTGCCGGAACTCATCCGCGACGGCTCCCCAGTCATCATGTGCAGTCACTGGCAGGGCTTCTACGGCCTGCATGACGGCGACCGGCGTGGCTTCCGCGCCTTCAAGACCGTGGTCGAGCGGCTGCGCGGCCTCGACCCGCAGGGGGAACGTACCTGCTGGCGGACCTGCGGCGAGATCGCGGATTACGCCTGCGCCAGGGAGCTGGCCAGCTGCCGCAGCGCCGAGGAGACGATCCGCCTGGAGCTGCCGTTGCGCGTGCCTGAGTTCACCCTCCGCGTGCAGGGCCTGGCGGCCAAGGGAGTCGAGATTGACGGTCGCGCGCTGGGCCGGGCCGGGCTGCGGGCGGCGTTTCGTGACGGCACCTACCTTGCGGACGGTGACACGACGCTGCTGGCCTTCACCCCCACGAGCGCAAGCGCCACGATCCGCGTGTTGAGCTGAGCCAGGCGCGACGGCGGGAGGTGAAGCCTCCGCCCTGCCCTCTACACCGGCGGCCGGTGGGGTTCCTGCATCGGCACCGCGTGGGGCTGCAGACGGTAGATCATGGCGCGCTCGACCACCCACTCGCCGTTACCCTGCAGGTTTTCGACGTCCTTGAAGTGCTCAAAGCCGACCTTGCGATAGAGCGCAAAGGCGCGGTCGTTGTCGAGCATGGTCGTCAGTTCGATGGCCTCGCAGCCCGCCGCCCGGGCCTGCGCGATGAGCAGCTCCAGCATGGGGCGTCCCAGTCCTTGGCCCTGCAGATCGTCCACCAGGCCGATGCCGAGCAGCGGCACCCGCCGCCGGACGTACCAGAGGAAGAAGTACCCCACCAGGCGCAGGCCGTCGAACAGCCCCAGGGTCAGATCCTCGCCCGCCTCCGAGCGCTGCAGGACGCGGCCCACCGTCTCGTCGTCGTAGGGGTGTGGCAGGAACCAGCGGCGGGAGGGCTCCGAGAGCTCGCGGTTGAAGCGTTGCAGGGCCGCCGCGTCCGCCGTCCGCAGCCGGCGTACGGTCAAGCGCCGGGAGTCGCGGCAGGTCAGTGCCTGGGCCTCGTCAAGGGTCAGCATGAGCGGGCCTTGCTCCTGACGCCGCCTCCAGTACGCGCAGCATCCATTCGAGGTTACGCAGGGCGAAACGGCCGGGAACTGCCGCCGTGCCGTCGCGGAAACTACGGATCAGCAGGCGCATGGCGTCCTCGCGGTCGTAGCTTCCGTCCGCCGTCTGGATGCGGGCGTGGAACACCCCGGCGGCATCGCTGAAGCCGCCAATGTCGAAGGTGTAGCCGTTGAAGGTAAGCTGGCGGATGTTCTTCGGTTCGGTATCGGTATGGTCGGTGTGGACATCACAGCTCACGAAACTGCCGTCCGGGCGCCTGAGGCGGAACCGCGCCCGGGCCCGGTGGCCCGCGAAATCCAGATCCAGGCTGCTCCAGTCCAGCCGCGCCTCAGGACAGGCGATCTGGATGGCGCCGAGCATATGCGGCGCCAGGTCGACCCAGGTGCGCGACGGGTCCGGCGCCCGGCCGCGCGTGGGCGAGACCAGGTAGCCGTGATAGCTCTCGAGCCGGTGGAAACGCTCAGGGCAGATGGCAAGGCACAGGCGGGCGTTGATGACGTACTGGGTGCAGACGCCGAGATGGAGCTTCTTCCGGGTCGCCAGCGCCAGCAGTTCCTTGGCCTGGCTGATCATCTCCGCCGCGGTCAGCTCGGCATCGTACACGAAGGGCTTCTCGCAGAGCACGTCACAGCCCGCTCGCAGCGCCGCCCGCGCCTGGGTGTAATGCAGTTCGGTCGGGGTGCAGACATCGACGATGTCAGGCCGCTCCTGTTCGAGGAGCTCGCTGAGCGACGTATAGCCCCTGCCGCTGAAGGCGAACATGCCCTTGAGGGTCTCGCTGGCGCGCCCCACACTCTCCGGCGACCGGCCCAGGAAGGCGCAGACCTCGGCCCCTTCGAGATGCCACCACTTCGCGTGGTGCTTGCCGATGCCGCCGACCCCTAGGACTGCAACCCGCCGTGGCGCTGTTCCTGCACTCATGGTTGGTCCTCCTGTACTGGGTTCTCCTGGCAGGCGTGGAAAAGGGTTGTGGCCAAGGATGATTGGGTGAAGCCGACCACCTTGGTGCCCTGGAAGCCCAGCACGCGCTCGACATCGGCAGCGGTCAAGAAGCGCACCAGCGGGCAGGTGAACTCGCCCTGGAGCTCGCGGACCGTGCGTTCCGAAGCGTCTTCGGTCACCCACAGAAAGACGAGCTGCTTGCTGAAGCGGTGCAGGCGCTCACGGCCCGTGATCGCCACACCCGCACGCCGCGCAAACGGCGCCAGCTTGAAGAATGCCTCGCTGGGCATGGCATATACCTCTTTGTGACCGACCCTTGTCAGCCTGCCTGCGGCCGCTTATCCTGGGTCCCCGTCCTGCCTGCGGCCAACCCCGCCTCACGCGCCTCAGTCGCCGCCGCGTGGGGACTCGGCCGGCGGCGCCGACGGGGGGGTGGCGGGCAAGCTGGCGAGGAGCTCGCGCAGGGCCTCGATGATCTCGGGCTGGTTCTCCATCAGCTCGGCACAGGTCGCCACGATGCGCAACGACTCCTGTTCCCGCAGCCGCCGAAGGTTGTCCGGCGCGGCCTCGAGGTCCATCTTGTTGGCGACGATGATGGCAGGACGGCGGCTAAGGCCCTTCAGATAGAACTCCAGTTCACGGCGCAGAGCCGCGAGGTCCTCGAGCGGATCGCGTCCATCCACCCCGCCCAGGTCGAGGACATAGCACAGGGCCCGGCAACGCTCGATGTGACGCAGGAAGCCATGCCCCAGGCCCACGTCCAGGTGCGCCCCGTCGATCAGGCCGGGGATGTCGGCTACCGTGAAGCGGCGCAGTTCGTCCAGGCGTACGACGCCGACGTTGGGGTGCAGGGTGGTAAACGGATAGGGCGCCGTTTTCGGATGGGCATCGGAGATAGCACTGATGAGGGTCGACTTGCCGGCGTTGGGGTAGCCCACCAGGCCGACATCGGCCACCACTTTCAGGTCGACCTGCAGCGTCCGTCGTTCCCCCGCCTCGCCCGCGGTCTTGGTGCGGGGGGCACGGTTGGTCGAGGTCACGAAATGTAGGTTGCCCTTGCCACCCGCGCCGCCGGGGGCGACGACGCACTCCTGGTTCTCCGCGGTCAGATCGGCCAGCAGCTCGCCACTGTTGGCGTCGCGAACCAGGGTGCCGATGGGGACGGGTACGATGCAGTTGTCCCCCCGGCGCCCGTTGCAGTCCTTGCTGGTGCCATGCTCGCCGCGGGTCGCCTGCCAGTGCTGCTGGTACTTCAGGTTCTGCAGGCACTGCTCGCTGGTGACAGCTCTGAAGATCACCGAACCGCCCAGCCCGCCGTCCCCGCCGTTGGGTCCGCCGAAAGGCAGAAACTTCTCGCGCCGAAAACTGGCGCAACCATCCCCGCCGTCGCCGGCACAGGCAATCACTCTGGCGCGGTCTACGAACATGGCTACAGGGTCCGCCTGGAGGTCATGGTTTGCTGCCGTTAGCGGCGAACGTGGTCCGCAGCTCTTCCTTGCGGCGTTCGCGCTTGGTCTCGAGAGAGCGGATCTCGAGGGCGAGGTCGTCGTCGATCAGCTTCAGCTTCGCGGCATCCGCACCCACCCCGGACCGTCTGGCCTGCGCCCCGAACTTAGCCTGTACGATCTTGGATTCGTAGAGGCGGTCGAGATCGGCAAGCTGCTCTTTCTGCTCGGCCGTATACTGACAGGCCGTGCCACCCAAGCGTTGCATGGCCAATTCGTAAGCGCTCTTCATAGCAGGGAATCCCGGAGCCCACACGGGCAGGTTGAACCGTGAAGCGTTGCCAGTGTGTAACATAGCCTCGCAGAAGCAGCGCGGCAATGAGGCCCGCCTCAGGCGGGCGCGTGTCCGTTCCGTAGGTGGTGACTGCTCAGGTCCTAGGAGCCTGTCGGACGTCGCCCGCCGAACCCCCCGGGAGTGGCAATGTTACCGCCAGGGACGGCCTCCGGAGAAACCGTTGCCACCTAGGGCATGTCAGGACGCGACACGGCCCACGTCTCGGCTAAAGTCCGACAGGCTCCTAGGGTTCAGGCTTCAGCCAAGCCCCCGGCTTGGAGGCCAGGCATAATATCGAATGGCCCTACAGGTCCGCTCTTCTTGCGTTGCCCTACCCCAACGGGGCTGTGGCTCAGAGCCCAGGGTTGCGGCCATGGTGCCGCTACCCTGGGTCACATGGGGTCATGGCCTCCTACCCCAACGGGGTTGCGTCCTGGCACCATGACCCAACCCCGTTGGGGCAGACTGGGTCTGCTGCCTTGATCACTTAGGGTAGTCCGGCGTAGCGGCCAACCCTGGGCTTGGGTACACAGCCCCGTTGAGGCAGGATACGCAGTTACACCTGAGTCGTCACCTTGCGTTGGCTGATAGCTGACGTGCTATGGTACGCCCCGCGGGCCTCGGTATAGGCGGTGTTGACGGGCCCGCAGCCAGCCGCGCGGACCGCTGCCGACCGCCACCTTCAGCCAGCGAGAATAGTTCATGACCCGATGCCAGGAAAAGGCGCCCATCCTGCGAAACCTGCGTTTGCAGGGCAGCTACTACCGCGTCGACCTGCGGGCCGAGCAGATGGCGCCCGCCGTCATGCCGGGCCAGTTCGTGCATGTGCAACTGCCCGCCCTCGAGCACCACGTCTTGCGCCGTCCTTTCAGCGTCTTCAATGTCGAACCGGCGACGGGAACGCTGAGCCTCATCTACAAGACGGTGGGTGAGGGGACCGCGCATCTGGCCGGCCTGGGCCCAGGCGCCTGCCTCGACCTGCTGGGACCGCTGGGACACGGCTATTCCGTGCCGCCCCCCGGGCGGACGCCCATTGTCGTGGCCGGAGGCTACGGCTGCGCCGCCACCTTTCTCTTTGTCCGGCGCAGCCCCGTGCCCTGCGTGGTCCTGCTGGGCGGTCGCAGCGCCGAGGACCTGCTGCTGGTCGACGAGTTCGTTGCCCTCGGCGCCGATGTGCGCCTCGCTACCAACGACGGCAGCCGCGGCCACCGCGGGGTCGTGACCGACCTGCTCGCCCCGGCCCTGGAGGGCACTCCGGACCCCTTCGTCATCGCCTGTGGCCCGACTCCCATGCTCAGGGCCGTTTGCCAGCTCGTCGGCAGCCGCGGCCTGGAGGCAGAAGTCAGCCTCGACCACGCCATGTGCTGCGGCGTCGGCGCCTGCTTCGCCTGCGTGGTCAAGATCAAGGCCGATACCCCCGACGGCTGGGAGTACGTGCGCACCTGCAGGTCCGGCCCGGTTTTCCCCGCCAGTCTCATCCACTGGGAAACGGAGCGAACTTGACAGGCTAACAAAAGCGTGCTTTATTTAAAACTGTAACCGCGGCTTGACGCCGAGTCGTGAGCAACCTTTCCAAAGGATGGCGTGCAGGGCAAGGAAGGGGTGACTGGTGGATACCGTTGACGCCTACGTGGTGCTGAACCTGGTCCCGGGTATCGGCCCGTTGCGGGTGGCGCAGTTGCTCAGCCTGTACGACAGCCCGGAGGCTATCCTTGCGGCGACCGCGGCCGAACTGGCCCGCGTTCCCGGGATTGGCGGCAAGCTGGCCGCGGTTCTGGCCGACTGGAGGCGGATCTGCGACCCGGCCGCCGAACGAGAACTGGCTGAGCGCGCCGGGGTCTCGATCGTGACCCGGGCAAGTCCCGACTACCCCGAGCTGCTGGCCCAGATTCATGACCCCCCTCTGTGCCTGTATGTCCGCGGTGCCGTGGAGGCCTTGCGCCGTTGCGCCCACGGCGTCGCCATGGTGGGCTCTCGCCACACCACGCCCTATGGAATGCAGATGGCGGAACATCTGGCCCTGGGGGCTGTGTACGCCGGCTGGCCCGTGGTCTCGGGCCTGGCGCGTGGCATCGATACCGTGGTGCATGAGGCGGTGCTGAAGGCTAACGGCTGTACCGTCGCGGTGCTGGGCAGCGGCCTGGGAGTCATCTACCCCCAGGAGAACGTCCCCCTCGCCCGCCGGATTGCCGAACACGGCGGGGCCCTCGTCTCCGAGTTTCCCATGCTCTTCCATCCCGACAAACGGACCTTCCCCATGCGCAACCGGATCATCTCCGGCCTTACCCTGGGGACCGTGGTCGTCGAAGCCGGTGGCACCTCGGGCTCGCTGATCACGGCCTCCCAGGCGGCCGATCAGGGCCGACAGGTCTTCGCCGTCCCCGGCCGGGTGGACTCGCCGCAGTCCCGCGGTTGCCATGCCCTGATCAAAGACGGCGCCAAGCTGGTCGAGACCTTCCAAGACATCGCCGAAGAATTTGCCTGCTTGCCCGGAATGCCTCCGCCGACCTTGCCGTCGGCACAACCCGCCAGCACGCCGCCGACACAATCCCCCGCCGTCGTACTGGAATTATCCGCCCTTGAAGAGACATTACTAGCTTTCCTCGGCACCTCGGAAGCCAGCATTGATGAGCTGGTACGAGCTGCCGACGCCCCAGCAGCGGAAGTGCTTGGCGCCCTGCTGCGGCTCGAGATGCGCCATCGCGTCCGGCAACTGCCGGGGCGCCGGGTGGCCCGGATCGGTCCCCAGTCAGCGCACTAGAGCGTTTGCAGAACGGACATACAGTGATGGGTAAAGCCCTCGTAGTCGTAGAGTCCCCGGCCAAGGCCAGAACCATCGGCCGCTTCCTCGGCAAGGACATGCATGTGCTGGCCTCCATGGGCCACGTGCGCGACTTGCCCGAGGCCTCCCTCGGCGTCGATGTCGCCGGCGGCTTTCAGCCGGCCTACGTGCTGACCACCAATGGCAAGCGCGTCGTCGGCGACCTGCGCAAGGCCGCCGCCAAGGCCGACGATATCTACCTCGCCACCGACCCCGACCGCGAGGGCGAAGCCATCGCCTGGCACGTGGCCGAGATGCTTAAGGAGGTGGCCCCCAAAGCCCGCTTCCACCGCGTTACCTTCCACGAAATCACCCGCCCCGCCATCGAGGCGTCATTCGCTCACCCCGGAGTCGTCTCCGAACCGCTCGTGGCAGCCCAGCAGGCCCGGCGCGTACTCGACCGTCTGGTGGGCTACCAAGTCAGTCCGCTGCTCTGGCGCGACGTCCGCAAGGGCACCAGCGCCGGCCGCGTGCAATCCGTCGCCCTGCGCCTGGTCTGCGAACGCGAGCGCGAAATCCAGGCCTTCAAGCCCACCGAGTACTGGAACCTCGACGCGCTCTTCGAGACCGTCGACGCTAAGGCACAACTCAAGACGCACTTGGCCCAACTCGACGGCGCCAAACCAGAAATCCCGGATGGCGCTCTGGCCGAAGCTCTGGCCCGCGAGATCGAGGCGGCCACCTTCGCGGTCGCCGCGGTGACCTCCAAACCCCGGCGCCAAAGCGCCCCGCCACCCTTTATCACCAGCACTCTCCAACAGGCGGCCGGCGGCGCCCTGCGCTTTTCTACCAAACAGACCATGCAGGTGGCCCAGCAGTTGTACGAAGGCATCGAGCTGGGCCCGGGCGGACCGGTGGGCTTGATTACCTACATGCGTACCGACTCGGTGACCGTCTCCCAGGAGGCCCAGAAGCAGGCCCGCGAGTACGTCGCGGCTACCTATGGCGCCGACTACGTTCCCGCCACCCCCAACCGCTTCCGCTCTCGCCAGTCCGCCCAGGAGGCCCACGAAGCTATCCGGCCCACGGATGTGCAACGCACGCCCGACCTCGCCGCCCCCTTCCTTAGCGCTCCCCAGTTGCGGCTCTACCGGCTGATCTGGAACCGCTTTGTCGCCAGCCAGATGGAGGCGGCCAGGCAGATGGACCACGCGGTCGACATCGAGGCCCGCGGCAGCCATCTCACCCACGCCTATCTGTTCCGTGCCACGGCCCGCGAGACCCTCTTCCCAGGCTATCTGATCGTCTACAGCGTCAAGGAGTCTGAGACCGACGATGAGGAGAATCTGTTGGTCGGACGGCTGCCTGACCTCAAGGCCGGCAGCACTTGCACCCTCCTCAAGCTGGACCGTGAACAGTGCTTCACCCAGCCGCCCCGGCGCTACTCCGAGGCCACTCTGGTCAAAGCCCTTGAGGCCAATGGCCTTGGCCGCCCCTCCACCTATGCGGCCATCGTCAATACCATCTTGGACCGCGAGTATGTGCGCAAGGAGAAGGGCCAACTCTTCGCCGTCGAACTGGGGCTCAACGTCAACGACTATCTGGTCGGTCGCATGCCGGACCTGTTTGATGTCGGCTTTACCGCCGACATGGAGGCCAAACTGGACCAGGTCGAGGAAGGACAGTTGAACTGGACCCAGATGCTGACCGCCTTCTATGAGCGCTTCCGCCTCTGGGTCAAGGTCGATGAAACCCCCGCCATCCCCGCCGCCGACCTCGCCGCCGACTTCCTGCGCGCCTTCCCCGCCGACCTGGCCTGGGATCCACCCACCCCGCGTGGACGCCGCGTCTACGACGACCGCGAGTTCCATGCCTCACTCCTGCGTCAGGTCGGTGACGAGAAGAAGAGCCTGTCGGAACGGCAGTGGAAGGCCCTGCTGGCACTCGCCGCCCGCTACGCCGGCCGCTGCCCGGCGTTGCTCGAGGCGTCCGATCGCCTGGGAGCCCGCCTGGCGGTCACCGCCGCGATCGCCAGCCAGGAAGCCCGCGCCGCCATCCCGATCGAGCCGCCTGACGAAACCGACACCAAACTCATCGCACTGCTCGAAAAGATGAAATGGGAACCGCCCGCAAAACGTGGCGCCCGCACCTTCGACGATGCCCGTTTCTATGCCTCGCTCCGACGTCATGTCGAGGCCGGAAAACGCCTATCGCCAGCGCAATTACAGTCACTTAAGCGATTGATCCTGAAGTACTCAGCACAGATTAGCGACTTCCCCGCCTTGGCTGCCGAACTCGGCATCGAGGCCGCCGCCCCGGCCGCTACCGCCGCCGGCGACCCCGCCGAACAGGGCGCTCTGAAGTCCATCATCGACCTGCTGTCCCATATCCGTGACTGGGACCCGCCCAAGCAGCAGGGACGCCGAACCTTCGATGATAAGGAATTCGCCGAATCCCTCTCCAGGCAGTTTACCCAGAAGGGCTCACTCTCGGAACGCCAGCAGGCCGCCCTGAAGAAGCTTATTGCGAAGTATGGTGGCCAAATCCCGGGCTACGCGGCCCAGGTCGAAGCGCTCGGCTTGCAGGCGCCCCCTGCCGCGCCAGTTCCCGTCGACGCGGTGTGCCCTGAGTGCGGCGCGCCTCTGCTGCAGCGTACCAACCGGCGCCGGGGTACAACCTTCTACGGCTGCTCTGCCTTCCCCACGTGCCGCTTCCTCTGCAACCAACTCCCGCCAGCGGCCGGGCCCACCCCCGCCGCGGCGGCCCAGGAGCCCTGAGCCGGAACGGACCCAGGATCATCTCGGCGGGGGGCGCTCCAGCCGGAATTGCAGCGGCCATGGCGCCTCGCGACCGCTCGCGGCGGGAGAGTGCAGTACCGTGTAACCCGTGGCGCCGGAAAGCGAAGCTCTGCGTCACCCGGCTTTTTGGTGCCGTGACGCTTGAAAGCACGGTACCGCGTCCTATAGTTAGGCCGGTCTTGGCATTCCGTTGTGTACCTGTAGCTCAATTGGATAGAGCGTCTGGCTACGGACCAGAAGGTTCGGGGTTCGAGTCCCTGCAGGTACGCCATACTCGTCAAGGTGGCGGGGTAGCTCAGTTGGTAGAGCAGAGGACTGAAAATCCTTGTGTCGGCGGTTCAA
>CAIZKT010000612.1:0-7419 GCA_903933565.1 uncultured Victivallales bacterium
GCACTCCACCTGGCCGACGCGCGATATGGACTGCGTGCGGCAGAGGGCCGCGGCCGCGGCCCGTCGACGCCGCTTTCACTGCCGACGGTACGACGGCGGTCGTTTCTTGAAACAGCCCCGCCCCGCCCCTCCCCGCGCGCGCGGCGTTACCGCTGGCAGGGGTCACGGTGTATAGTGCGGACCTGTTGGTTGCCGCACCCCGGCCGCGGCAGGCGGAGATGCCGCGTTCCACAGTGTCAGGCGGGGGGCAACCCATGGCCCCCGAACTCTGCATATTAGAGAACAGGAGAGACTCATGGCGGACCGTCCTATCAACGTTGGTATCATTGGCTTGGGACGCAGTGGCTGGTCTATTCACGCCCAGGCCATCAAAGGCATGCAGGACCACTTCCGCGTCGTGGCCGTCACCGATGCCATCCCGGAACGCTTGGCGCAGAGCGCCCAGGAACTCGGTTGCCGCAAGCACGACAGCATCGAGGCGCTGCTGGCCGACCGCGAGGTCGAGCTGGTCATCGTCTCCACCTTCAACTACCTGCACGCCGCCCACGCCATTCAGGCTCTTTGCGCCGGCAAACACGTCCTCTGCGAGAAGCCGTTTGGGCTGACGGTGGCGGATGTCGATGCGATGACCGCGGCCGCCAAGGCCGCTGGGCGCATCGTGGCGCCGTTCCAGCAGCGCCGTTACGAGCCGGACTTCCAGAAGATCAAAGAGGTCCTCGAGTCGGGCATCCTGGGCGAGATCGTGCAGATTCGCCTCGCCTGGCACGGTTTCGGTCGGCGCTGGGACTGGCAGACGGCACGGGAGGTCGGCGGCGGCAACCTGAACAACAATGGGCCGCACCCGCTGGACCACGCCATGGTGTTGTTCGGCGAAGGCGAGCCGCAGGTCTGGGCCGAGGCCAAGCGCTTCCTCTGCAGCGGCGACGCCGAGGACCATCTCAAGATCATCCTCTACGGCCCCGGTCGGCCCACGGTCGAAATCGAGCTGACCAGCATCTGGCCCTACCCGCAGGAACGCTGGGTGGTCGCCGGCACCCGTGGCGGCCTGCACGGCAGCGAGCGCAAACTGGAATGGAAGTGGGTCGACTTCAGCAGCATGCCAGCGCGACCGCTGGACCTCAAGCCGACCCCCGACCGCAGCTACAACGGCGAGAAGATCGAGTGGCAAACCGCCACCTGGGAACCCGGCGGCCAGGTCCAGGCCGGCGGCGCCGGCGCCGCCCCGCCGGTCAACTCGGTGAACGCTTTCTATGACGATTTCTACAAGGCCCTGCGCCACGGCGCGCCGCTGGTGATCACCCCCGAGCAGGTGCGCCGCCGCGTTGCCGTGATGGAGAAGATACGGCAGTTTGCCAGCTTCGCCGCAGTGACCCGGTAAGGGCGGGCGGCGCGTGTTGGGCGACGTTTCGGTTACGGTGGCGCGGCATCTGCCTCGTTCCGGCCTTCGCCCGCCTGAGCGGACGGAGGTCGTTGGAGGGCGCCCCTGCGCGGGCGCCGCGGCGGCGACACAGCGCCGCCCTCCAGCGGTCCGGGGCGTGACGCCCGGACCGGAATGGAGCCAAGACGCCTGCAACGGCCTGTTCTGCAAACCTGGAGGTGCGCGATGCGCCGGTTTCTCATCCTGACGGTCCTGCTGTTCTCCTGCCTGCTGCCGCGATCCGCGCCAGCCGCCGACGTGGCCGCCAGCAGCCTGACCCTGCAACTGGATGAGCGACTGTGGGTTACCGGCATCAAGGCCGGGCAGGCGCAGTTGTTGGTCACGCCCGGGCCGCTGCTGAGCCTCTGCGAGGTAGCGACAGGCAAGTACGTCCCCGCCACGGTCACCGGTGGGGCGCTGGCGACCGGGCTGAACCTGGCCTTCCCCGGCACGCGCACCACCGGCGTGCTGAAGCTCGTCGTCAAGGATGGCGCCCTGCGTTTCGCCGTCGACCTGCAGGGCGAGGACGTGCCGGCCCGAGGCCTGCTGCTGCGCTTCAGTTTTCCGCTGGACGCAACGGGCTGGAAGTGGTACTCCGACATGCAGAGCGCCAGCCCCATCGTGGCAGACAAGCTCTACGAGAATGTGGTGCCCCTGCGAGCCTATGCGGACCTGCCCGAGTGGAAGGACAAGCCGGCCCTGCGCATGGGCTACTGCAACCGTAACTTCTGTACGGTGCTGACCGGACCCGCGGGACTGGTCCTGGCCGCGCCGCTGGACCAGCCCTGCATCTTCCGCACCGCCTACGACGGCCCTGCCAAGCGCCTTGACCTGACCTATGACTTCGCCCTCACCTCCGCGAGCGCCAGGCCGAACGCGGTCAGCTTCGCCTTTGACCTGTATGAGTGCGACCCCGCCTGGGGCATGCGCAGCGCGCTGGCGACCTACTACGCGCTTTACCCGGAGCTGTTCAAGGTCTGGATCCGCCAGCAGGGGCAGTGGATGGCCTTCAACCGGCTGTCGGAGATCGACAATGCCAACGAGTTCTGGTTCGCCTTGCAGGAGGGCGCCCCGGAAGTCGGTTATGACGACAAGATCGATGTGCTCTCGACCATCTACTACACTCACGCCGGAATGTGGGGCACCCTGCCGCCACCCTACGACCCTGAGAAAGACCCGCTGCCGCCGCTGGCCGACCAGATCGCGGCCATCAACAAGTCCTTCAAGGACATTACCAAGCTGGACAACCTCTACGAGCAGGTCGGCACACGCCGGCCGGACGGCACGCTGGCGGTCGAGAAGTGGGCGGTCTACGCCCACCTCATTGCCCAGTTCAACCTCGACCCCGACCTGCCCTGGGGCAATTTCCTCATCCAGAACACCGCCACTCGTACCGAGCAGGAGGCGAAGAAGAAGAACGGCGGCGGGCTGGACGGATTCTACTACGACGGCCTGACCTCGGGGCTGAATTACGACCCCGAACACTTCAAGACGCACGCCGCGCCCGTGCTCTGGGACCCGGTCAACGGCAAACCCTTCATCAACAACTTCTACTCGTCGGTGGAGTTCGCCCGAGGCACGGCGGAACGGCTGCGGCCCCTAGGCCAGATCACGATGATGAACGGCGGCCTGGGCGACAGCTTCTACGTCGTCCCCTGGCTGGATATCCTCGGCGCCGAAACAGGGCTGATCATCTCTCGCGCGGAGTTCAACTACATCCGCACGGTCATCTACCACAAGCCCTTCCTGACGCTGCTCAAGGGCAACTACGAGCAGCGCATCGGTCGGCCGGAGATGGAGCTGTTCATGAAGCGCTGCCTGGCTTATGGCGTATACCCCGGCTTCTTTGACTGGCCGCCGAGCGGCCTGGGGCCGGGCGGGCAGTACTGGAACCACCCGCGCTACTACGAGCGCGACCGCGACCTGTTCCGCCAGTATGAGCCCCTCTGTCGCAACCTGGCCATGGCAGGCTGGGAGCCGATCACCGACGCGCGCAGCTCGAACCCCAGGGTCTACATCGAGCGCTTCGGTCCCGACCCACTCGGCATCGTCTGGCTGACGGTGCTCAACGAGGACAGTCGGCCGCAGCAGACCACGATCACCGTCGATGCCAAGCGGCTCGGGCTCGATCCGAACCTCACCAAGGCGCAGGATCTGGTCTCGGGTCGCTCCCTGGAGGCGCGCGCCCAGGGCGGCACTCTGAGCTTGGATCTGGAGGCGCCCGCCGATGGCGTGCTGGCAATCCAGTTGGCCAGCGCGACCACCGCGGCCCAGTGGCGCCTGGCGCAGAGCCTCGAGGCGCTGGACCGCGGCGTCGTGCAGCGGCAGGTAGACGCGGCCAAGCCGGCCATCGCCGTGCATTGGCGTCCGGCTGGTCCGACCTACGAGCGCGCCACGCTCGGCGAACGGGTCTGCCTGGCCTTCAAACCCGGCGGCAGCATGCACCAGTGGGCGATGCTCTTCCAGTCCGCCCCGACCCCCCTCAAACTCGTGGTGCGCATCGCGGCAGATAACCTCGCGGAGAAGTCCGCTCTCGTCCGCTGCAACCTGGCCTGGGTAACCTCGAGTTACACCCACTACCAGAAGCTGGAATTCGACCTGCCCGGTGGCACCTACGACTTCAAGGATGTCGAGTTTGAGATCCGTTCCGAGCAGGCCTTGCGCAGCCTTGAACTCACGCCAGTGCTGCTTGGCAAGGCCACCGGTAGTCTGCGCCTCGCCAGGGTTTCTCTCTCTGACGCAAACCGGACCGAGTACGTCATCGATCCCGAGTTCGGGCAATGGTACGAGCCGCAGCCCCCGGCGCTGGCCCCGCGGATCGAGGCGGAGGTGGGCAAGATGCGGGCGGCGCTGGTCGCGCTGCGGCCCATCACGGCGCAGTTGGCGGGGGACCCAGCGCGCCGGGAGCTGGCGGCCATCTGCCGCGCCAGTGGGCAGTTGCGCACGATGATCGCCGCGGAGAAGGCGGAAAAGGGCTGTCGGCGCGTGCTGCGTGATCTGGAGACTCTCGACGGCCATCTGGCTCAGGTCGTGATGGCGAGCTATGGCCTCGCCGCTCCGGCCATCGTCGGCCCCACCGCGGCGGCCCCCGGAGACCCCGTCGCTCTGGCCTTCGCCGCGCCCGCGACGCCCGGCGTGCCAGTACGCACTGAGCTCCTTTCCGCGGAGGTCGCCCTCAGCGCTACCGCCAGCGGCGCGACGCTCAGCCTGCCCCGGAACGCCAAGCCCGGCGAGAGCTTTGCCGTTAACGGCCGCTTGCACGTGGGTAAGCCGGGAGAGGAAGCCACGATCAGCACCTCCCACCGCATCACCGTCCTGGCGCCGCTGGAACTGACCCTCACGAACCGGGGCATGAACCCCGAAACCGCTGCCGCGCGACTGGGGCTCAGCGTCCGCAACAATCACCTGCTGCCGGCTACGGTCAGCTTCCAGGTGGTCGCGCCCGAGGGCTGGCAGGTGACGGCGCCCGCACCGCAGCCGGTGTCGGCGGGAGCCATGGTCCTTACCGAAGCTGTGGTTACGCCCACGGGACCGGCCGTCGCCGGACCACTGGAGTTAGCCGTGCTGGCTACCTCCGGCGGAGACAGCGCCCAGGCCCGGCAGGTGATCCTCTACATCCCGCCGGCCGCTAACCTGCTCAAGAACGGCGGCTTCGAAACGGGCGCGACGCCCTGGGCGAGCCTCAAGCCCCCGTCGGGGGTGGATACCGCAGTTGCCCGCAGCGGCAAGAACGCGCTGCGCTTGGAGAACCCCGGCCGGACCGATAGCCAGGCCTACCAAAGCGTCGTCCTGAATCAGCAAGTGCCAGGCCCGATCTTGGTACAAGCTTCCTCGAAAGCGGAAAACGTCGAAGGCCAGCCCAGCAAGGATTACTCGCTCTATGTCGACCTCTACTACACGGATGGCACGAAACTCTACGGCCAGACGTTCGACTTCAAGACCGGAACCACCGACTGGCAACTCGGCGAGCTCTATATCGAGCCGGCCAAGCCCGTCCGCGGCCTCTCCGTCAACCTGCTCCTGCGCAACCGCAGCGGCAAGGTCTGGTTTGACGATGTGGCACTGCTGGAAGACGCCCGCCGCAAGGGCAATCTTGCCCGCCAGGCGCAAGCCAGTGTGGACAGCAGTTTCAATGGTTACGGGCCTGGCCCGGTCAATGACGGCATCATCCAAGGCGAGGGCTTGCACTGGACCAAGGAGGCCTGGGCTTCCGCGGATGACGGCAAAGAGCATTGGATCGAGCTGAAGTTCCCGGCGCCCGTGACCCTGGGCCGCGCCAGCCTCTATTGGTCTCTGGATGATAGAGTGCCGCGAACCTCGCAGGAAATCCGGCTCCAGGTCCCCCAGGGCCAGGACTGGAAGACGGTGGCCACGCTCACCTCCCAGCGCCCCGTACCGCAGAGTGAACTGAAGCTCGACCAGCCGCAGACCACAGACCGGGTCCGCCTGCTGCAACCGGCGGGAAAGGGTCCCGCCTCACGGCCGGGCCTGCTCTGGGTGCGCGAGGTGGAACTCTTCGCCCCGTGAAGAGACGCCAGCCCGGCCCCTCCGCTCCGCCCGCAGGGCGTGGAGGTCGGCGGGGCGTCATGCCGGAGGGCGGGACTTCCGCTGTAACGGGTGATACGGCTACCGACGGAGGGTGACGCGCAGGATTTCGCCCCGCTGCCAGAGGCGCATGCGTGGGCCCCAGGTTCCGGCGCCGCGGCTGACGATGACGGCCAGGTTGCCGATATCGTATCGTCCTGCCAGTAGCGGATTTGACCAGCGCACGAGATAGCCGAACGGCCAGATCTGGCCGCCGTGGGTGTGGCCGCAGAGCATGAGTCCGACGCCTGCGGCCGCGGCCTCCGCCGTGTTTCGGGGCAGGTGTGAGAGCAGGAGGACCGCGCCCGGCGGTCGCCCGGCGAGAGCCTGCGCCACCGCGGCGCGGTTCTCCTCGGGGCGTCCCCAGGCGTGGCTGGCACTCACCCCCGCCACCACCAGACCGGGGCAGACCTCCGCCCAGCGGTCGTCGAGAAGCTGAAAGCCGGCCGCCTCGAGCAGGCGTGCTGCCGTGTCGTCACCGCCGTGCGCTTCGTGGTTGCCCGCGACTGCCCACAGCCCCAGCGGCGCCGAGAGGCCGCGGAGAGCAGACAGAAGATCGCCCTGGGGCTCGCCATGGCCCTCCACCACATCACCGAGCAACACCACCAGGTCGGGGGATTCCGCCTTGACTTGCTCGACCCGCGCCCGCAGCCAGCGTTCGCCGAGTTGACTGCCCAGGTGCAGGTCACCCATGGCGACCACCACGGTCCCATCCCGCTCCGCCGGCAGACCGGGCAGGCGTACCTCGTAGCGCTCCACGACAGGGGGGCGCAGACCCTGCGCCATGGCAACCAAGGACAAGCCGCCGCCGACCACGAGAGCCCAGCCGCGCACGGCAGCGGCCTGCTTCGGCCAGAGGTACCCAAAGCCGGTGACCAGGTCGGCCGCCAGCAAGGCCGTACACACCAGGAAGAGAGCAGCCAGCCAGTCCATCAGGGCGAGTTCCAGCAGCCGCGTCGGCAGGCCGCCCGGGGCGCGTTCGGCCCAGCGCAGCAGTAGAAAGCTCGCCCAGAGAACAAGTCCGACCGCAAACAGAACCCTTCGGGGTACCCGCCGGGTCAGCGCCGGAATCGTCGCCGCCCGCCCGAAAGCGTAGACGTGCATCAGGGTCCAGCCAAACAGGAGCATGGAATGAAACATGCGCAGAACATAGCCTTACCCGCCCCCACGGCAACGACCGCTCTCCGCCGTGGGAGAAGGTCAGTTCCGTGGATTCAGGGTTCAGGGTTCAGGGTGGGGCCGGACATACCAGAATGAGACTTGCGGTCTGCGCCCGCTTCTCATCGGGGTCGGGGTCGGTATCCAGACCTCAGGAAGTTACGCACGGGGACTCGCAAGTTGAACGCCGGTCGTTTCGCGGGTCCGGCGGCTCCTGTCACAGCTCCGGGGCGCCGGGGAGCAGGCAGACCTGCACGGGA
>CAIZKT010000613.1:0-21594 GCA_903933565.1 uncultured Victivallales bacterium
AGGAATGGCCGCGCTTTCAGCGCTCCGCGGCGTCTGGCATTCGCGACCAGTCCCGCCCGAAGTCGGCGGTCCGCTCCGGCTTGGCCGGTGCTTCCGCCGTATCCGCCGGGGACGCCATAGCGGGCAGAGGCGGTGCCGGTTGTTCACCGCCTCACAGCTTCATGTAGTAGGTCACGTCTTCCTGGCGGACGTTGAAGCCGGCGCGTTCGTAGGCACGGCGGGCGGGGGCGTGGGCTTCGTCGAGGCCGGTGGTGACCTTGGCGAAGCGCATGCCTTCCTGGCGGAAGCGTTCGAAGGCGGCCTTGTACATCTGCTGGCCGATGCCCTTCAGGCCGCAGGCGGGATCGACGGCGTTGTTGCCGAGGGTGCCGATGCCCTTCTCGCGGTCGAGCAGGAAGGTGAGGAAGCCGACGATGCGGCCCGCTTCCTCACAGATCAGGATGCGTTCGGGAGTGTGCTCGGCGGAGTGCTTGACCTGGCTGCCCTTGGCGGTTTCGCGGTCTGGGGTGATGAGGGTGAAGAGGTCGTCGCCGCGGAGGCGTTGGTACATGTCGTAGATGGGCTTCCAGGCGCGGTTGCCGATGTCCATGATGACGGGCAGATCAGCGGGGCGGTAGGGGCGGATCATGGGAGGGACTCCTTTCAGGCTCCTGTGGTCGGCAGGTGGAGGCGGCGGTAGAGCCGGAGCGGGTTTTCGCGGAACCACAGCTTGAGGATGGTCTTAGCGTCGCTCAGGCCGAGCAGGCCGCGGTCGATGCGGTCGCCGAAGACGCGGGCGTAGTCCTCACGGGCCATGAACAGGTGCCCGACGATCTTCTCGACCGGGCGGGCATAGTCGCCGCCGAAAGCGAGGATCTTGGAGACGGGCACCTGGTCGAGCAGTTCGTCGATGCCGGAGCGGCTCTGCACCTGCGAAATGATGTGGGTCCAGCATAGGTTCAGCCAGACATTGGGCAGATTCTTGGCCACGACGATGGCCTCCCGCACCGAGGGCATGCCGAGGTGATAGAGGTCGAAATCGGTCTTCGGGTGAGCGGGGGCGAGGGTGAGCATGTGGGTGCAGTCGAGATCGCGGAAGTCGCCCCAGATACCGGCGTGGACGGCGGCGACGAGATCGAGTTCGCCGCAGAGGTCGAGCAGTGTATGGGTGAGATGGCTCTGCAAGGTGTGGCGCTGTTCGGGGCTCAGCGTCTGGCCGCCGCAGGCGCGGCGGAAGGCGTCGTCGGCGGCCTTGGCATCCGGGGGGGCATAGCGGCGCGACATGAACTTGAGTCCGACCATGCCGTTTGCGGCCCAGGCGGTCACCTGTTTACGCACGATGGCCAGGAATCCATCGAGGTCGGTAGGCATGGCCTCGCCCAGGCCCACGGCCAGTTTTTCGACAGCATCGCGGCTCGCGACCTCGGCCAGTGTCCCGGCGGGCATGATCGGCACCAGGAGTGGGCCCACGTCCATCCGGCCGCACTGGGTCAGGGCGGCCAGGATGCGGCAGCGCTCGCCGAGCATACGGGCGTAAATCCCCGGGGTGTTTTCGGCGGCGATGCGCTCTGAGAGTTCGTGGTAGGTGGTTTCGTCGATGCGGTCCACGCAGTAGACGAGCTTGGCGGTAAGGATAGCGGCGCGGGCGTAGGAGCCATGTCGGATGGTCTCCCACCAAGGCTGGAAGAGGGTCCAACGCTGCTCCAGGGGGAGGGCGGGGTTGAACAGGCTTTCGTAGGTGGGCCGGGACACGCCCCAGACATTCATGCCGCAGTAGGCCTCGCGGTCCATGCCGGCGGAGAAGAGGTCGTGCCGGCAGTAGTGCGAGACCAGGGTGAAGACATCCTGGGGCTGGCTGGTGCGCACGGTCTCGGGCGGCAGGTGTTCATGGCAGTCGATGATGTCGAGTCCGCCCATGAATTCCAGCAGCCGCCGTTCGGTCAGGGTCTCGTGGGTTGGCATGAAGGACTCCTCTTCGTCGTGGTCATGTCGCCGGGCCGCCGGGCCGCCTTTTTCAGGGCGCCTGCGCTGCCAGCGCCGCCAGGCTGGCGCAGACGAGTTCGCGGTCGTTGCGGATGTAGACGTGCCGATTGGCGAAGGCCGGATGGGTCCAGACCACGCCACGCGGGTGCTGCTCCTTGGTCGGCTCGATGAGCTTGGCGCGGCTCAGGATCTGCAGGCCGGCGGGTGACAGGGTGGTGATCGCCAGTTCGCCTTTTTCGGTGAACATCCAGACCTTGTCGTGGTTGCGGACCAGGTGGATCACGCCCCAGCGCTCTTTCGGCAGCAGTTCGAGGTTCTCCCAGACGCGGTCGCCGGTGGCGGCCTTGAGGCAGCGCAGCTCGCCGTAGCTGTCGACTCCATAGAGGTAATCGCCGGCGAAATAGGGCGTGACCACCAGCGCGTGCAAGGCGTCGGTCTGCCGTTCGCTCTGGCCCTTGCGGTACCATGACCGGGTGACCTCGGGCTTGTCGGGGTTGAGTCCAAGCATCAGCGACCCCTCCCAGAAGTCGCTCACCAAGAGTCGGTTACCATCGCAGACTGGGTCCGCGACGCCGATGATACGGCTGGGTTCGGGGAAGGCCTGTGCCCAGAGTAACTGCCCTGAGGTGACCTCGAGCCCGACGACCCGTTCCGCGGTCCAGCAGACCAGCACGCGCTTGCCGGCCTGGTTGATGACGATCGGCGCCGAGTAGCAGGCGCGGTCTGCCAGCGCCTTCCAGCGCTCCTCACCGGTGAGGCGGTCCAAAGCCACGACGCAGGCGTTGTCCTTGCCGCCGACGAGCAGCACTACCAGCGGTCCTTCAATCAGCGGCGCTGCGCAGATCCCCCAAACCGGGATACGAAGGCTGTAGAGGGCATTCATATCCTTGGCCCACAGCTCGTTACCTGTGACCGCATCGAGGCAATGCAGCTGGCCCATGGTTCCCAGGGCATAGGCGCGGCCAGCGTGGAGGGTGATGGCGGCGCGCGGTCCGGCTTTGTAGCTGACGGTGCCGTAGGCGCAATCGTAGGCGTGCTGCCAGAGCGGCGCCCCGGTCAGGGCGTCGAAGCAGAGGATGCGCTCGACCTCGGTGGGCGTGGCCACGCGGTCGCTGACGTAGACGCGGCCGGCGGCCACGGTGGGTCCGCTGTAGCCACTGGAGATCTCGGCCCGCCAGAGCAGCGGCACCTGCGGCCCGGCGAAACGCTCGATGAGGCCGGTCTCGTTCCAGACGCCGTCGCGGTTGGGTCCGCGCCACTGGGGCCAGTCGTCGGCGGCCAGGAGCGTCGGCAGGCAGAGGAAGAGAAGGGAGCGGATTCGGGAGAGCTTCACGCCGTTAGCCTTTCCTGGAGAGTCGGCATTCTGGGGGCGGCTCAGCGTTTGACGGGCTGAACCGGCACAAAGGGAGATTCGTTCTTGCGCAGCTTGCCTTTGCCGGTGCGAGGCCGCACGGTGAGCGTCTGGCTGCCGCCGTCGTGGAACTCGATAGTCTGGCCTGGGGCGGCCTGTGCCGCGCTGGCGGCCACTGCCGGGGTGAGGGTACGCGGCCAGCGCGTCGCCAGGGCGCGGGCTTCGGCCAGGCTTTTCTGCACCGCGTTGTCTTCGGGGAGGTTGTTGCGGCCGAGGCGTTCCAGCACGCGCACCAGGGAGAGCATACTGAGAATCTCGGCGGCCTGACCGCGCAGTTCAAAGCCGACATCGAGCACGTGGTCGCGGAAGAGCCCCAGGTAGCGCTGCGGCTCGGGAAAATACATGGCGGTCGGTGGGGTGATCAGGGTCTGCATCTGGAACAGCACAAACGGGCGGGCGTCGCCGAGCAGGTTATCGAGGCCCTCGGTCTGTCCCAGGTCGCGCAGCAGCCGGGCGCCGACGGCGATCAGCCGGGAACGGTCCGCGGCCGGGAGGGCCGAAATCCGGTCGCCCACGGCGCCGTAGCCGTCGGCGAAGTCCACCGTGCGGCTTTGGTCGAGGGCTGCGGCGAGCGCCAATCGGCTCACGGGCACTTTCAAACTAACGTCACGGGTGAACGTGAACAGCCGGTCGAGGGCCTCCATGAGCCAGACATCACGCGGCAGGGTGTCCATCGCGGCGTCGTCGAGCGCGGTTTTGCGCAGGCGGGCGGCGACGTTCTTGGCATGGGTTAGGAAGACCTCGCGCGCGACGGTTTCGTACAACTCGGTGAAGGCGAGCAGGCTGGTGGCGGCGGCCTCGGTATCGGGCACGGCGGCGAGCCGTTGTGAGGGGAATTCACGGGCTTCCAGGACGGAGCCATCAGGCTGAAGTTGCAGGACCAGGTGCTGGGCGAGCATGGCCAGGGCCCCGTGGTACGCCTCGGTTTTCGCGGCCACGCTGAACTCGCAGAGGGCGGCTACGGCCAGGGCGTTGGTTGCGGTGAGGGATAGCCGTGCCTGGGCTTCGACGCCGGCCTTGGCGTCGACGCGCTCGAGCTCTGGCAGGCACCCAGCTATGGGGGTGCCGCCATAGGGCCGGACCGCGGCGGCGATACAGGCGACGGCACGCTCTGCCGTCTTCAGGTAGCGGGCCTCGCCGGTGGCCTGCTGCAGACGCACGAGGGCCAGCACCGCGACGGCGTAGTCGCGCGGCTCCGGCTCCTGAGGTTTGCCCAGTTCCCATTCCGGCAGGGTGCATTCGAACAGCCCCCGGTCGGTGCCATACTCCACCAGTCGGTCTCCCGCCCCAATGGCCGCCCGGCGCAGTTCCTCGACCGAGACGTTGCCGTAAAGCGGGTGCCCCCGGAAGAGGGGGGTACAGGCGCTCCCATCATAGAAGTACGACTGCGTCTCGAACAGGCAGACTTTCTGCCCGCCGGTGTAGTTCGATAGCGCCGCCCAGCGCCCCATTTCCGCCAGCTGCTCCTGAGCGGAGAGGTAGCGCCCATGCTCCTGGCCGATGACACGCTCGCTGAGGCTGTTGACGTTGATCTGGTTCAGGGAGTTGACCATCTCCCAAACCACCAGTTGCTCGGGCAGGAACTCGAATCCCGCGGCGGGGCCGAAGGTGAGTCCCAAGAGGCTGGGCAGCGGTAGCCGACTGGCGCGTGGACTGAAGTTAGCCGCCGCTTCGCCGCGCTGTACGATGTCGAGCTTGAGCCAGGCCAGGCTCCGGGGCGAGGGCGTACTCTCGCCGACCTGGCGGCAGACTTCCCGCAACGCCGCCGCCGCCGAAGCCCCGACGCCGAGGCGCGTCCGCGCCGAGGTCTTGCCATCGCTCCAGGAGAGGAAGAAGGCGCGCGGGAGGTCCGCCCCGGGCCGGGCTCCGAGCGCCGGGGCCGGGGTCACGCCGCGTTGCAGGCCGCTGTAGATGGCCTGGCAGAGAGCCGAGGCCTCGGGGTCTGTCAGCGCGAGCGGCGCCTGGATGTCCTGGAACCAGACGCCCGTCGCGGGGGCATCTCCGGCGACGACCGTGGTCTTCTGCAAGGTGTCGTCCTGCGCCCCGGCGCGCGGCAGGCCGCAGAGGGCGAAGAGAAGGCCACAAAGGGCGGCGGTGAAGGGTTGGTTTCTCATCATGTTCCCGTTACTCCATGTCCATCCTTGCCGGGCCCCGGCGCCCGGGGGGCGGCAATCACACCCGGAACAGCGCCCCCAGGCGCTTGCCCAGCAGGCACGATGCGGCAAACAGCGAGGCGCCCAGGAATACCATGGTCCAGACCCCCAGCGCCGCCGCCAGCGCCTGGCCCTGCCCCAACAGCATCGTCAACTCGTAGATCGCCTTGGTGATGGGGAAATACAGCGACCGTTGCGCCAACAGCAGCGAGTCGGAGACTTCGAGCATCGAGAAGCTGAAGGCGAGGATGCCCCCGGCGATCAGGTTGGCGGCGATAAGGGGCACGACGATGCGGCGAAAGCAGGTCAACGGTCCCGCGCCGACACTTGCGGCGGCCTCTTCGTAACTCACGCTGGTCTGTTGCAGGCCGGCGACGGCGGCGCGGACCACGTAGGGCAGGCGGCGCACGGCGTAGGCAATCACCAGCAGCACGGTCGGGTTGGTGACAGGATCGAGCGCCGCGAACAGCCGTCCCTTCTGGGCCATGGCGAGGTAGCCGAAGGCCAGCACCAAGCCCGGCACTGCCAAGGGCAGCATGCTGAGGCTGTCCAGCGCCCAGGCCAGGCGGCCCTTGCCGCGCGCCACCACCACCGCAATCAGAATCCCCAGCACCATCGCCAGCACCACCGCCAAGCTGGCGTAGCGCACACTGTTCAGGATGCTCGGCACCGTCAGGTTATGCCCGAGCGCCGCGCTGAAGTGCTCCAGCGTCAGCCCCGACGGCAGCACCGTACGATACCAGGACCGGCTCAGGGACAGCCCGATCACGCCCAGGTGCGGCAAGACGCCGATCGCCACAAACAGCGCAAAGACCGCCGCGACCGCCAGGCCCTTGCCGCCGCGCAGACGGGTCTGCCGGGCCGCCACGCCCGCCTTCGAGGTCATCGCATAGGCCTGCCGCCCGAACCCGACCCTCGCCAGCACATACAGCGCCGCTGCCGCCGTCATCATCACGATCACCAGCGCGTAGGGGAGCGGGTTGTCGCCAATCTCCTTGATGCCATCGAAAACTTGTACCGCGGTGACGCGCTCGTACTGGAGCATCAGCGGCGTCCCCAACTCCGTGAACGACCAGATGAAGACCAGGGTGCAGCCGGCAAACACCCCCGGCATGATCAGGGGCAGGGTGATGCGGCGAAAGCGGCGGAAGCCCACGCAGCCGCAGTCGGCGGCCGCCTCGAGCAGCTGTGGGTCGACATTGGCAAAGGCCGCCGCGGCGTTGAGAAAAAGAATGGGGTACAGGTGCAAGGCCTCCAGCAGCACGACCCCCCAGAAACCGCTGGCGAACCAGTCGATCGCCACCGTCGGTCCCAGCACCCCGAGCTGGCGCAGCAACGCATTCACGGCGCCCTGGTAACCGAAAATGCACTGCAAGCCCAGCACCCCCACAAAGGGCGGTAGAATCAGCGGCAGTAACAGGGCGCCGCTGAGCCAGCGCTTGCCGGTGAAGTCGAAGCGGTCCGCGAGCCAGGCCAGAGGCAGCGCAATGGCCACGGACAGGGTGGTGGTGCAGAGCGCGATCAGAAACGAGTTGCGCAGGCCCTCGAGGTACAGGGGATGGCGGAATACCTCCAGCAGGAACACCAGCGTGAACCGGCCTTCCGCGTCCGTCAACCCGCCGCGCAGAACCTGCGCAATGGGCAGGAAAAAGAAGACGCCAAAGAAGGCAGCTATCAGGACCCCCGCCAGGCCGAATCGAAGCCGTCGTGGCATGGTTTGAACTCTCTCACTGCTGAACCTGAACACTCGCATCAGGCCCGCGGTTCACCCCTCGGTCGGTCCGCCCCGCCGCAGGTGCCAACCTACAGTCGGACCAGACATGCGCCCCTGGCCGACCAGCCCGGTTGCCATCGTCGCCAAAGCGAGTACTGTACCCGGCGGCCGGGTGAACGCCAGCAGCGCTCACGGTCGCGCCGTAACGCCTGCAACGGCGGCGGCCCGGTGGGCCGTAGCGGTCGAGAACTGCCCACCAGAGTGGACCCCTGACAGGCGAGGACAGCGCGACCATGACCAAGGTTGGCTTGCTCAGCGATATCCACGCGAACTACGGCGCCTTGCAGGCCGTCCTGGGCAAGCTGGACGACGAGGCCTGCGACGTCATCATCTGCCTGGGTGATATCGTCGGCTATGGCCCCAGCCCGGCAGAATGCGTCCAGGCCATCCGCCAGCGCGAACTGCCCTGCGTGCTCGGCAACCATGACCAGTACGTTACCATGCTGCTCAACTCCCGCATGGAGAAGCTCCGGGAGGACGTCAAGGTATCCATCGAGTGGACCCAGACCCAGTTGTCCATGGACGACCTCAAGTGGTTGTCCCAGCGCCCGATGCGCATCGCTGCCGAGGACTTCAGCGTCGTCCATGGCGCCTTCGGCCCCAAACCCTGGGTTTACTGTGCCAACGAGAAATCGCTGATCCAGAACTTTGCCCACCAGGATGCGCCCCTGGCTTTTTGCGGCCACAGCCACGTCCCGCTGCTCGCCGTGGACCGTGGCGAGCTGGCCCCGATGATCGACTACCTGCAGACCAGGGTCATCCCCGAAGCGCCCAAGATCATGGTCAACATCGGCAGTGTTGGCCAGCCCCGCGACCGCGACCCGCGCGCCTCCTGCGTGACCTACGTGCTGGAGACCCGGCAGGTACACCTGTTCCGGGTCCCCTACGACATCGCCGATACGCAAGCCCGCATTCGCGCGGCGGGCCTGCCGGAGGCTTTTGCGGCGCGCCTGGAGCAGGGCCGTTGAAACGGGCGATCTCCGGATGAGGTTCATCCCTCACGACCCGTACTGGACGCGCCTGGCGTTGGGCGGCTCCTGCGAGCGCCTGGACCCCGACCTCGTTGTGCGTCGCTTCACCGTGCCGCTTCCCGGTTCTCTCGATCGTCCCTTCCGCCTGGCCTTCTTCTCTGATCTGCACTGGGACGGTGAGCCGGCCCGGCGCTTCCAGCGGCTGGTAGAGAGCGTCAAGGCGGCGGCGGTGGACGTGGTCCTCTTTGGTGGCGACCTGGCGGCCTACCTGCTCCACCTGCCCGACGCCCTCAGCCATCTGGCCACGCTGCGGGCGGGCTGCGCCTGCATCGCGGTACGGGGCAACCGCGAAAGCGCCTGCACCTGGCTGCAGCGCGAGTTCTGGCGCGAGCGCTATGGGCAGGCCGGCTTTGTGTACCTCGAGAACGAGGTCTGGGCCCCCGCTCAGGACCCCGGCGCCCCCGCTATCGTTGGCCTGGACGACGAGCGCCACGGGGTCCCCGACCTCGGGATGATCGCGGTCGCGGCGCAGGATGGCAGGACCGTCGTTTCCCTCACCCACAATCCGGATCTGATCGGGGACTGTCCTGGGACCTTTCTGGGGCACCTCGTTCTCAGCGGCCATACCCACGGCGGCCAGTACCGCGTGCCCGGCCTCGGAGCGCTGTTCACCTCATCGCGCTTCTGGCGACAGTTCGACCAGGGTTGGCGACGTCACCGGGATGGCGCCCTGCTCTACATCACCTCGGGCGCCGGCGAGACGGGCGCCGGCCTGCTGCGCCGCCGCATTTTCTGCCCCCCCGAGCTGGTCCTGCTGACGCTGGTCAGCGCCAGTCCTGGCGGCGTGGCCGACAAGGAGTCCGTATGAACCCGCTTCCGCCCGCCCGGCTGAACACCCAGGCCACGGTCAGCGCCGTGGCCTGTGCCGACGTCCTCTGGCAGTCCCTCGGCCTGGGGCGGCCGGCCGACCGCGCCCTGGGGGCCCTGCTGCGTGAGCAACGGCAATTGGGCTCACGGGATCGCCGCCTGATCAGCGAAACCGTCTTTAGCCTCCTGCGCTGGTGGGGCTGGATCGGCGCCCTCGCGCCAGCTGGATTCCGCGTTGCCGTGGCGGAGCGCCAGCAGGGCAAAGGCAGCGAAGAACCGCCGCATACCGCGCCCGTCGCCTGGGCTCCCGCGCTCGGCGCGGCCTGGGTGCTGGAGGGCGGCGAGGTCCCGCCTGCCGCTCAGCTCTGGCTTGGCACCGCCCTGCCGCAGGCCAAGACCGTGACCGCGGCCGACCCGGAGATGACCCTCCCTCAGCGCGCTGCGCTGCTCGCCCCCTTCTTTCCGGCGGGCCGGGCCGAACCCAGTCTGCCCAGTCTGCTGCCGGAATGGGCTTTTGCGGAGTTCGACTGTCCCCGGCCCACGGCGGAATTGCTGGAATGGCTCCAGCGCCGCCCGCCGGTCTGGCTGCGGGCGCAATCCACCGCGTTGGAAGCCCTGGTCTGCGAACTCCGCGCCGCGGGGGTCGAGGTCGAACCCCACCCGATACTGTCTCGGGCTCTGCACACCCCGCCGCCCCGCGTCAACCTGCGCACGCTCGAGGCATTTCGCAGCGGGCGCATCGAGGTGCAGGATCTGGCCTCCCAGCTCATTGGCCACGTCTGTGCTCCGCGGCCGGGAGAGCGCTGGTGGGACGCTTGTGCCGGCGCCGGCGGTAAGACCTTGCACCTAGCTGACCTGATGGCGGGCAAGGGCTCGGTGACGGCCTCCGACATCAGCGAGTACAAACTCGAGGACCTGCGCCGCCGAGCCCGCCGCGGCGGTTTCCCCAACATCCGCGTCCGCGAGTGGAAGGGCAAAGCGCTGCCCGAGCGCAAGGGCAACTTCGATGGCGTGCTGGTTGATGTGCCCTGTTCCTGCTCGGGGACCTGGCGGCGGAATCCCGACGCCCGCTGGACCCGACGCCCGGCGGAACTGGCGGAGTTCGCCGAGCTGCAAGGCCGACTCCTGGCCAATGCCAGCAGCGCGGTGCGCCCGGGGGGCGTGCTGGTCTATGCCACCTGTTCCATGTTTCGCCATGAAAACCGCGCCGTCGTTGAGGCCTTCCTGGCGCAGGCCCCCGCCTTCCGCCTGGAGCCCTTCAAGCACCCGCTGACCGGGGAACCAACCGACGGGGTCATGCAAACCTGGCCTTGGGACGGCGACTGCGATGCCATGTTCGCGGCGCGCCTGTGCCGGCAGGGCTGAAGGCGCACTGAGGGGCTCTCAGGCGCCGTGGCTCGGAACGGTAAGCCGGCGCGCGCCGGACGTCACTTTCCCCACCGGACGACGGCCGAACTCAGGGTGTATTTCTGATGGCCGACATGGGTGTCCATGAAGAGGATATTGGTGCCGCCGGCATGGCGGAAAAACGGCCTCTGATCTACATATAGCGGATCCAGAGTTCCCCAGAGAAACGAGCTTACAAAGCCATAGTATCCGTCACACATCCACAGCGTCGCACTGGGCTGCGTGAACTCACCAATCCTGCTGGGGCTTCCCTCCGTGTACGTCGACCACCAGGCACCCAGCACGCGATTCATGGTGTAACCGCCATACCCCGCACTGGGCGTGGCCTCCTGCATGCCCGGACAGGGCGGATTCGCGGCGGTGAGGCCGCTGCTGATAGCCGGGTTGCAGAAGGTGTCTTGGCTCATGTCGTATCCCTTCTCGTACCACGTCGGCCGCGCGTCGGTGTAGATGTAGGCCGGGGCCATCCACTCGTTGTAGTTGTCGCAGTACAGATACAGCACCGTTCCCATCTGCTTCAGGCGGTTTACGCAACTGATTTGGCGGGCTTTGGCCCTGGCGTTGGCCAGAGCCGGCAACAGCATCGCCGCCAGGATGGCGATGATCGCAATCACGACCAACAACTCGATCAGGGTGAACCCCTGCGCCCGGCGGCGAGGGCGAGGGGAGGCGCCAGCCGTTGCGCCGGTTCGGCGGCCCCTGATGGCCACGGCGGCCGGGGGCGCGACCCGTGGGGATCCCTGATGATCAGGCCCGCGCCGTGTTCCCAGGCGCGCAAGACTCTGTTTCCGACTCTCTTGCATAGTGCGCTCCTCTCGCCTTTCGGCCTGCAATTCGAGCGGCGGCACGCTGGCCTTGGTGTAGCACGCGCGCGGTAGCTTCTCATGCGGTGGCGCTAAGCGCATCTTGACTCACGCCTGCGGTACATTGGCGGTAAGTGGTTATGGGACGGGCCATCCGCCTCACGGCACCCACCTGACGACGGCTCCACTCAGGGTGTATTTCTGGTAGCCGACATGGGTGTCGATGAAGAGACTATTCAGGCCCAATGCGTGCCGGAAACGCGGCTTCTCGTTCACGTAGGCTGGGTCCAACGTGGTCCAGACGTACTCGCACATATGGCCATAGTATCCGTCGCACACCCACAGGGTCTGGCTGGGCCAGGTGAACTCGCCCATCCTGGACTGCCTGGTGTTTGGGGTTGCCCCGGAATACCAGGCGCCGGTCACGCGGCTCATGCTGTAACCGCCGTAGACGGCACTGGGCAGGGTCTCCTCCATGCTGGGACAGGACGGATTCGCTGCCGTAAGGACGCCGCTGGAAGTCGGGTTGGAAAAGGTGTCTGGGCTCATGTCGAACCCTTTCTGATACCAGTAAGGGCGCGCGTCGGTGAAGATGTAGGCCGGGGCCATCCACTCGTCATGGTTGTCGCTATAGAGGAAAAGCACCGTGCCCATCTGCTTGAGGCGGTTGACGCAACCGATCTGGCGTGCCTTGGCCCTGGCGTTGGCCAGAGCCGGTAACAGCATCGCCGCCAGGATCGCGATGATCGCAATCACGACCAACAACTCGATCAGGGTGAACCGCCGAAGACTCTTTGGCATGGCACGCTCCTTCGAATTCCCGGCGCGCGACCCGAGCTCCGACCCACCAGCGCTGGCGCCAGCAGCATCATATGGCAGCTTACACTATAGCACTAAAGGAACCCCGATTCGCCACCTGCGGAGAAGCCACACCCCATGCTCCATCCCCCCAACCTGCCCTCCGCCGAACTCTTGGCGCGCTATGCGCCGCTGGCCCCCGTGGAGTCGGCTTCGCCGCTGCGCCTCCACCTGGCCGCGGATGTCTTTGCTCTCTGGGAGGCCTGGGAGCGGGAGACGAACGCGGTGCAGCCGGTCCCCTACTGGGCGGTGCCCTGGCCGGCGGCCGTCGTCCTCTGCCGGGTGCTGCTGGCCAACCCCGCCTATGTACACGGAAAACGGGTGCTTGACCTGGGCTGTGGCGGGGCGGCGGCGGGATTGGCTGCGGCCCGGGCCGGGGCGGCGCAGGTGACCGCCAACGATATCGATCCGGTCGCGCTGCACCTCGCTCACTGCAACGCCCAGGCCAACGGACTCAGCCTGACTCTCGACCCCAACGACCTGACCCAGCCCGGCGCCGAGCTGCCCGCTGAGGTGGTCCTGGTCGGCGACCTGTTCTACGAGAGGGAGCCCGCCCGGCGCCTGCTGCTGACCCTGCGCGCCTGGGTCGAGCGGGGCGTCCTGGTCTTGGTGGCAGATGCGGGGAGGCCCTTCGCGCCGCAGGCCGGGGTCGAGCCGGTGGCGGTGGCGACGGTGACGGTCAATCCCGACCTTGAAGGCGTGCCTACCCGCACCGTTCGCCTCCTGCGCCTGCTGGCCGTCTGAGGCTCGCCCTGTACCCAGGCGTCAGCGGCCGTCGCCCTCTCAGGCCTCCGCCGGCCCGCAGAGGACCCGCGCCGTCGACAGCACGGTGCGCAGGTCGCGGAAGGGGAACTCGCTGCCTAACACCAGGCGCCCCCAGCCGAAGCGCGCCACGAGGCTGGTCAGCGCGGTGGAGTTGTCGGTCAGACGCGAGATCTCGAAGCGGACCTGGTCCGCGGCCGGACACTGCTCCAGGCAGGCCTTGATCAGCCCCAGCCCGGCGCCTTGCACCACGTAGGCGTTGCGCGGCGCCGAACCCACAAAACGCACCAACTCCTCGGCACTGACGTCGCGGCAGGCGGTGCCGCGGTGGCGGAAACGGCTATCGGCGGTGCAGGCGTTGATCCAGAGAGGGAAGCGCGCCGCGGCGGCCGCCGCGAAGAAGGCGGCGTAGGCGGGATCGTCCAGCCGCCAGGCGTGCAGGTAGGGATAGAGGATGCCGCCGGCGAAGCGCCCGACAGCCTCATTCAGCACCGGCCGCCAGTTAGGGGCGTAAGGGACCTGGCTCGCCAGGGGCGCCAGGGGCGCCAGCCCGCGGGCGGCGCGTTCAAAGTCACGGTTGGCCGCGAGCACATCCAGGGCATAGACGCTGCCGGCGTCGGCCACGAACGCGCGACGCAGCCCGGCGCCCGGCAGCGCCGCCGCCAGGTCGCTGGGGGTGGCGCAGGAACTACGCCGAAAAGGCCAGTGCCCGGAGAAGCAGAAATGATCCTCGTCCAAGGCGGGCATGCCGGGCCTCGCACTGGCGGGCAGAGCCGCGGCGCTGTGCTTCGCCGTGGCCAGCTGGGCGTCGCTGAGGCCGAGCAGACGGGCGCTGTTGCCCCCCAGGATGAGGTCCTGGTCGGCGGCGGAGAGCGAGCTCATCGTCACTTTGGCGATCTGCGAGGCAAACGAGCGTCCCAGCGCATCGCTGCCGTAGAGCACGCGCTCGACGCCCAGGTCCGCCACCAGGGCCTCGACCATGCCGGTCTCAGGATAGCCACCACAGACGTCGACGAAGGCGTTGGGCAGCCCCCGCAGAAGCCCCAGGCTCTGCCGCCAGTTGCCGCCGGCATGGGCCGCGATCATCGGCAGCTCGGGAAAGCGCCGGGCCAGCTCGGCAAACTCCGCCATCGTGATCTCGCCGGGCAGGTTGTCGTCAACCCGCTGAAAGGTGTGAATGAGCACCGGCAGGCGCCGCCGCTGGGCGGCGTCGAGCAGCGGCGGCAGCCGCTCCAGACTGCCGGTCGCGGGGTCTTTCAACGACACCCAGAGCTTGACCCCGCAGGCCCCGGCCGCCACGGCTCGGTGCAGCTCCAGCGACCCATCGTCGTTCTGCGGATTCAGATAGGCAAACCACAACACCATCCCCTTGGAGAAGGCCGCCAGACGGCACGCTTCGTCGTTCGCCCGGCGGATGTCGGCTTCGTCCGGATAGCGGGCCCAGGAGCCCAGGCCAGAGGTCACGGCCAGGGTCACGCCGTTGTCACGACAGTGCTGCAGAAAAAGCGGCCACTCGGATTCCGGCGGCACATGGGTGTGGAGATCGATAATCATAGGTCGCGCAGGGCTCTTTCCAGGCGTTCGAGGGCTTCGGCCACGTCCGCATCCTGGTGGCTGAAATTGACATACGAGACATTGTACAACACGACCCCATGCCGACAGGCGGCACGGAACAGCCGCGGCAGCAGGTCCGCCGGCGCCCCGGCCTGCGGGGTGAACTGCGGGCAGGGCCAGAAACCGCGCAGGGCGAGCGGCACCTGGTACTGCGCGCACAGCCGGTTGACCCCGCCCCACATGGCCTCGCCCTGCCGCCACAGGTGTCCGACAACATCCTGCTCGCGGTACACCGAGATCACCGCCTTGGCCGCCGCCAGCGACAGGCATTCGCCCCCATAGGTCGAGGAGATCACGGTGCGACCGCCGCGGTCGCACAGGCTCATCACCTCCCGCCTGCCGCAGAACACGCTCAGCGGCATGCCGTTGGCTACGCCCTTGGCAAAGACCGCGAGGTCCGGGGTCACGCCGAAGTACTCCTGCACCCCGGCCAACGCGATCCGAAAGCCGGTGACAATCTCGTCGTAGATGAGCAGCGCGCCGTGCTTGCGGGTGAGTGCCCGCAGGGCGGGGTAGAAGGTCGCGCCGGCGGCCATGTCGGCGTAGCTGGCCGCCACGCAGACGGCCGCAATCTGGCCCGGCAGCAGCTCAAACAGCCGTTCCACCTCCGCCAGATCATTCCAGCCCGCGCTGTGGTGCACGGCCGCCAGACCCACCGGCACCCCGGCGGGCGCACTCGCCGCCGTCACCCCGGGCCGGTACTGCCCGCCCGCCGCCAGGCTGTTCAGCCAGCCATGGTAGCCGATCTGCACGATGTGCTCGCGCCCCGTGAAGGCCCGCGCCAAACGGAAACAGGCCGCGTTGGCCTCTCCGCCCGTCTTCAGAAAACGCACTTGTTCGGCGCCGGGGATGACCGTGGTCAGCAACTCGGCGACCTCGCACTCCAGCCGATGCGGATGGCTGAACCCGATGCCGCGCTCAAGCTGCTCGCGCACCGCCGCATCCACGGCCGGATAACCGTAGCCCAGGGTTATAGGCCCCAGTCCATTACGGAAATCGATGAACTCGCGACCGTCCACGTCCCAGACCCGGCACCCCGCCGCGCGCTCGACCAGCGCCGGTTCCTCGGGCCGGTACAGCGCCGCCTTCGAGGCCGTGCTTGAGCCGTACGGCATCACCTTCGAGATCCGCTCGAAATACGCATCGCACCGCGTGCTTGCCATGACGTCCTCCATTGCCACCTTGGCGGCGCTACTCACCGCCACTGGGTCGGCGCCGGCTTTGAAGATAGGAGCCCGGCGGAGTGGAGTCAAGACCGAAGCGCGCCGGCTTTGGGCTTCAAGAAGATAGCGAGCGCACGTGCGGTTGACTCGCGTTCCGCAGCCCGGTTCGGTGTCCCGGCTTCAGCCGGTCTTCTTCTTTTAGGATTCCGCCTCAAGGCGGTACACCGAACGGAGGACCTTCCTACACATCATCCCAGCCTTGGTGGCGGTGCGGTTTGGTGTCCCGGTTCGGTGTCCCGGCTTCAGCCGGTCTTCATCTTTTCGGATTCCGCCTCAAGGCGGTACACCGAACGGAGGACCTTCCTACACATCATCCCAGCCTTTGCCATAGTCCAGGATGGGATAGTCCCGCCAGATCTCCGCGGCGCGCGCCTTGCCGACCTCGGCAAGATACTCAATCGCGCTTGAGTACGGCCAATCGTGCCAGCGCACTGCATACCCGTGTTTCACCGGGTTGTGGTGAATGTAGTTCATCGTCGCCCAGTAGTGCGCCTCGGAGCGCATACCACGATCAACAGCCCTACACCAGACCTGGCGTCCACGCGCCTGCTCTTCACCGTTCCAGTGATAGGACGTGCGCCCATGCAAGCGGCCGAGTTCGCCGATGACACCGAGGACAGAACTGGCCTTTACAAGGAGATGGTAGTGATTCGGCAGTATGCACCAGGCGCGGACTTCGCAACCCAGTCCGGTCAGGAGTGCCAGCAACTCCTGGGCAAACGCGCTCATGCGCTCGGGCGTCGTGCCAATGATCGGACAGTGCTCGTAGCAGGCGGCAGTGAGATGATAGAGCCCAGTGTCGTCCTCTCGGTGCGGCGGACTGTGCCAGGGTAACTGAAGTTGCCTGCGCAGGGCCAGGAGTTCCTGGCGTTGGACCTCTGTAATCTTGCGCCAATTGTACATGCTGATGCTCTGCCGTGTTCCCGGTTCGGTGTCCCGGCTTCAGCCGGTCTTCTTCGTTTCGGATTCCGCCTCAAGGCGGTACACCGAACAACTCACTGCTGGCCGCGCCCTGGTAGGGCGTGACCGGATAGGCCTAGCGCACCGTGCCGGTCCACACGGGATCCGCCTGCCTTCCAGGGTCACGAAAAGAAGGTACCGCGAAGGCCATAGAACTGCCAGAAAGGAGCAAGGTCCCGCGGCAGGGCGTGTTGTCTACCAGCTTCGCTGGTGGCGGTGCGGTTCGGAGTCCCGGTTCGGAGTCCCGGCTTCAGCCGGTCTTCCTCTTATCGGATTCCGCCCGGCGGGAGGCAGTCTTGCAGCCCTGGCGCCGACTCCCGGGGTGGCGTTTCGTCGGCTGGCCGTTACACTATGCCTGGCCGTCGCGGGGCAGCTTTGCCGTGGCGGGTTGAGTTCGCCCGCGGAGTACGCAATCAACAGCAAAGGGAGTGTGTCATGGGCAGGAAGGTCAAGATCGGCATCATCGGCGTCGGCACCATCGGGTCCGTCCACGCCGAGGCTTACGTCAAAGTCCCCGACGCTCAGGTGGTCGCGCTCTGCGATATCTTGCCGGAGCGCCTGCAGGAGAAGGGCAAACGCCACAGCGTAACGCGCCTGTTCGAAAAGTACCAGGATCTGCTAGCCGATCCCGAGATCGAGGCGGTCAGTATCTGCGTCCCGAACCGGATGCATGCGCCCATCGCTATCGATGCGTTCAAGGCTGGCAAGCACGTGCTGCTCGAGAAGCCGATGGCGATGAGCCAGAAGGAAGGCAGGGCCATCGTCAGCGCCCGCGACGCCGCCAAGAAGGTGCTGACCATGGGTATGGTCCGGCGCCAGTCTCCGGACGCTGAAATCGTTAAGGCCGCCATCGACTCGGGCAAGCTCGGCGAGATCTACCAGATTCGCATCCGCCTGATCCGGCGCCGCGGCATCCCCGGCCTCGGTGGCTGGTTCACCACCAAGGGCGAGTCCGGCGGCGGTGGCCTCATCGACATCGGCGTACACTTCTTCGACCTGGCTATGTGGACCACCGGGCTGTGGAACCCCACCCGCGTCAGCGCCAAGGTCTACTCGAAGTTCGGCTCGCCCATGCAGGACTACCACTACATCAGCATGTGGGCCGGCCCGCCGAAGTTCGATGGCACCTTCGACGTCGATGACTACGCCGCCGGCATCGTCCGCTTCGGCGACAAGGCTACCTTGAGCTTTGAGGTCGCCTGGGCCGCCAACGCCAAGGACGAACAGATGCTCGAGATCCTGGGTACCAAGGGCGGACTGGTCGTCGGTGGCGATACGGTGCTGCTCACCGAAGTCGACAACCTGATGGCCGACATCAAGTTGAACTACAACAAGGACGGCGGCGGATTCCCGCAGGAAATGGCCAAGTTCGTCGCGGCCGTCAAGGGCGAAGGCGAGCCGCCGGCCACCGGCGAGCAGGGCATCATCGCCATGCGCCTCATCGACGCTATCTACGCCTCCAGCGCGCAGAATGCGGAAGTCGCGGTCTGAAGTATCGCACGGCGCCGCCGTCGTGGCGGCGTGGTCAGTAACTCTGGGGGCTGGCGTCCCTGCTGGCGTCCCGCCCCCTTTTCTCTGCCCCGCGGTCCGGTGGTCGAGGGTTCTCCATGGACGTTCCAGCCATCTTGGAGCCGTTTCGTCTCCGCGCCGCTCCCAACTACATCCCTCAGGGCGACGAGGAAGCCGTCTGCCGCGCCGCCTTCGCCTGTCGCCTGCCGCTCTTGCTCAAGGGCCCCACGGGCTGCGGTAAGACGCGCTTTGTCGAGCACATGGCCTTCGCCCTCGGCCTGCCGCTGCTCACCGTCTCCTGCCACGAGGACCTCACGGCCGCCGACCTGGTGGGGCGTTTTCTGTTCAAGGACAATCAGACGGTATGGCAGGACGGACCGCTGACCCTCGCCGTGCGCCATGGCGGCATCTGCTACCTCGATGAGATCGTCGAAGCCCGCAAGGACACCACCGTCGTCATCCACTCGCTCACCGACGACCGCCGCAGGCTCTATATCGATAAGACCGGCACGGTCGTTCCCGCGCACCCCAGCTTCATGGTCGTGCTCAGCTATAACCCCGGCTACCAGAGTATCGTCAAGGACCTCAAACACTCGACGCGACAGCGTTTTGTCAGCCTTGAGTTCAGCCATCCGGAGGTGGAGCCAGAAGCCCGCATTATTGCCTCGGAAAGTGGTCTTCCCGCCGCCGCCAGCCGCCGCCTGGCCGAGATGGGCGCCCGCATCCGCGAACTGCGGGGTTTTGGGCTGGAGGAGGGCGTCAGCACCCGGCTGCTCGTCTATGCCGGACGCCTGATGCAGGCCGGACTGCGGCCTCAGGACGCCTGCCGCGCCGCCATCAGCCGGACGCTCACCGACGAGCGCGAACTCAGCGAGTCCATCGACACCATCGCCGCGCTTCACTTCGGCGACCTGCTCGACGATAGCGCCCATGCCCAGCCAGCTGCCCACAACCCCCCTTGACGCCGCCGACCGCTACCACGGCTTCTCCCTCGACCGCGTCGGCTGGGGCCACCGGAAGCTCTTCGAGCGCCTCCTCGAGAACCTCTTCGAACGTGGTCTCCTTGGCCCGCCACGCCAGGCGGCGACCGCGACCGTCTTCAGCCTGCTGCGCCAGGCCGACCAGGGCTCCTACGACCCGGTGCTGCGCTGCTTCCTGAGGGCATTGAACCCACGCACCGAGTGGCTCCTCGATGTGCCCGCGCTGTTCGCGGCTGTGGTGGATCTGGGGCGCGAGCTTGCCACCTCCCAGCCGCATCGTGGCGTGGTCTTTTTCACCCTCCTCGCGGAGGATGGCCTGGGAGAGAGCCCCGCCGCAGTGCGCCAGGCCCTCGCCCTGGCCCGCCGACTGCAATCTGTCGACCCCGACCTCGCCCTCGCCTTTCTGCAAAACTACGCCCGCCTGGCCGAACGCCTGCACCCCCCCGACCTCGAGCGCTTCGTCGACGCGGGTCTGGCCGCCTTTGCCCGCAACCCGGCCAGCGGCCTCGCTTTCATCCGATGCAGCCTGGAAAGCTCCGAGGCCTTCGTCCGTGACCTCGCCCAGGAATGCCGTCTGCAGGATGTCCAGGAGAGTCTGCGTGCCTTGACCTGTGCTTTGGCGGGCGGCGATGTCGGGGTCGCTGACCTCGGCAGCCTCCCCGCCGAAGACGTGGCCGGACGCGGTTGCCGCTGCGTCTTCCTCGGCCGGACGCTGTATCTGCCAGCGCAGATCCGCACCGCGCCGACCCGGCAGCGCAACCAGCACGGGTACACCCTCGCCGCGGTGGTCGCCGCGGGCGCCCTCCGTTTCGACAGCTTCAGCCGCATCCACGGCCACCCGCGTTACCTCACCTTGCGAGGGCTTGCCGGCGACGCCCCGGTCGCCCTCAACGCCCTGCTGCTGGCCGAGTGGCACCGCCTGCTGAGTGGCTGTGCCGACGCCTGGCCTGGCCTGCGCCGCCTGCTGCAAGCCGGACTGGAGCAGGACCTTGCGCCTGCGCTCGCCGCCGACGGCGCCGCCGCTATCGTTCGCCGGCTCCTGCTGGGCGGCGTTGGCGACCTCCCAGAGCCCGTCGCCAGGCTGGCGGAGTCCGCCCGTCTCTGCCGCAGTGTCTTCCACACCGCAGCCTTGTTGACCCCCACCCGGCTCGCCGAGCTGCAGCGCGCCTGCCCTGAACTGGCGGGAGCGCTGCTGCCGCCCCTGAGCTTCATGCCGGACTTTCTCTTTCCCGCCCGCGAGACCAACCCCCAGGCTGAGCGCGCGGTGGCAGAGTGGCGAAAGGCAGCCGTCGGCGACAAGCCCGACTCCGCGCACGCCCCTGCCGTCCAAACCGCCAAGCCCGCCCTCGCCGAACTCGTCACGCCCAGCTCAACCGACTACGTCTATGACGAGTGGAGCTGCACCGAAAACGACTATCGGCGTGCCTACTGTTGCGTCCAGGAAACCGTCCCCGTCGCCCCGCCTGACGCGCTTCTGCCCGCTGACCTCGCCGCCGAGGGTCGGCGCCTCCGGCGCGCGTTCGAACGCCTGAAACCCGACTCAGTGCGCCGCGAGAAGTACCTACGCGAAGGCGACGAGATCGCGGTCGACCGCCTGATTCACTTCCTCATGCAGCGCGGCGCCGATCCCGCTCCGCGCGTCGATTTCTACGAGAAGCCCCGCCTCAGCCGCCGCGACGTGGCGGTGCTGGTGTTGCTCGACCTCAGCGGCTCCACCGGCGAGATGACGCCCGCCGGCGAACGCATCCTCGACCTCGAGCGCCGTGCGGCCATGGTGCTGGGCCAGGGATTGGAGGCTCTCGGCGACCGCTTCGCCGTCTGCGGCTTCCACTCCAACGGCCCCCGGCAGTGCGCCTTCCTGGTCTTCAAAGACTTCGCCGAGCGCTGGGAGCACGCCGCTGTGGCGCGGCTGCTGGCCGCCGTCCCCGCCCACCGTACCCGTATCGGCCCGGCCTTGCGCCACGCCGGCTGGCGTCTGGCCAGCAGCCCTTGCCGACAGCGCCTGATCCTGCTCATCACCGACGGCCGACCCCTAGATACCGATTACGATCCGGCGACGCACTATGGCCATCACGACGTGCGCAAAGCCTGCGAAGAAAACGCCCGCCTCAAAATCCATACCTTCGCCGTCTCCACCGCCGAGAGCAGCGTCGCCGAGATGGAGATCATGTTCCCCGACCGCCGCTTCGTCATCCTGTCCGACCTCCGCCAGCTTCCCCACGTCCTCCCGGCCGTCTATAGCCGCCTCACCCTCTGACGCGTCGTATCCCGCAGCGCGGCGCGACGCCGTGATGGTAGCCGTGGGTTTCAACCCACGGTAGGGAATGTCCGTTGTATCCC
>CAIZKT010000614.1:0-5029 GCA_903933565.1 uncultured Victivallales bacterium
CGACGGTCGGCGCTCCCAGGATGATGGAGCGGCCGCGGCTCGCGGCCAGAGACGACCCAACGGTCGGCGCTCCCAGGATGATGGAGCGGCCGCGGCTCGCGGCCAGAGACGACCCGACGGTCGGCGCTCCCAGGATGATGGAGCGGCCGCGGCTCGCGGCCAGAGACGAAGGAGGAGCAAGATGATGCAACGGCTATTCCTCAGTGTGATCCTGACGGGGGCGTGGTGCGCCGCGGCGCCGGGGGTGTGGTATGTGTCGCCCGAGGGCAACGACGCCTGGACGGGGACGCGCGAGGCGCCCAATGCGGAACGGACCGATGGGCCGTTCGCCTCCCTGGCCGCGGCCCGCGACGCCAGCCGCAAAACTCCCGGCGAACCGCGCCGGATTGTGCTGGCGGCGGGACGGTTCTTCCTGGCCGAAACGCTGCTGCTGGATGCCCGCGACTCGGCCTTGACCATCGAAGGCGCCGGCGCCGGGAAGACCATCCTCTACGGCGGGCGGCAAGTGCAGGGCTGGGCCGCTGACGGCGAAAAATTCTGGTCGGCCAAACTGCCGGCGGACGCGCCGAAATGGTCCTTCCGCGTCCTGGTCGTCAATGACGCGATCCAGGACCGGGCGCGGTTGCCCGAGAAGGGCTATCTGGAACATGAGACCACCTTCGCCGTGCGCTGGATGAGCACGGCCGGCGGAGGCTGGGAACGGAAGCCCACCGCGGCAGAGTTGACCACCCTGCGCTACAAGGCCGGCGATCTGCCCGCAGATCTGCGCACGGAAAATGCCGAGGTGACCGTCAGCCACATGTGGGACGAGTCCACGGTCGGCATCGCCCGGCACGATGTCGCGACCCGGACGCTGACCCTCTCCAGCCCCTGCGACCACCCGCCCGGCGCCTTTGGCGTGCCGCGCTATGAGATATGGAACACGCGCGAGGGCATGCTGCGTCCCGGGCAGTGGTATCTGGACCGGGTTGAGCGCAAGGTCACCTACTGGCCGCGCGCCGGAGAGAATCTGGCCACTGCCGTGGTGGTAGCGCCGACCCTCGAGACACTCATTCGCGTGGTCGGCCAAGGCCAGGCACACGCCAAGGATATCGCCATCCGCGCCCTGACCCTTGCGGCGACCGACGCGCCGTTCAAATCGGCCGGCTTTGGGGCGGTGAACTGGCCCGGCGCCATCGATCTCGCCTATGCCGACCGGGTCAACATCCAGGATGTCGAGGTCGCGAATGCCGGCGGCTGGGGCGTCCGCGAGTGGGGTGGCCGGGAACTCGTGGTTCAGGGCTCTCGTCTGCATCACCTCGGCGGCGGCGGGGTGCGCTTTGGGGAGACGGCGCGCATCGAGGGCAACGACATCCACGACATCGGACTGGTCAGCGCCAGCGCCGTCGGCATCGTCGGTGGCGGCACCAAGAGCCTCATTCGCCGCAACGTGATCCATGACACGCCGTATTCGGGCATGTGCGTGGGCGGCACCGAGACCGTGATCGAAGAGAACCTGCTCTACCGCTGCATGCTGGTGCATCATGATGGCGCGGCCATCTACATGGGTGGAGGCAAGCGCTGCATCATCCGCCGTAACCTGGCCCGCGACATGGCTGAGGTCGGCAAAGGCTACGGCGTCTCGGCCTACTACCTCGACGAGAAGTGCCAGGACTGCGTGGTGGCGGAGAATGTCTCCATCAATATCTCTCTCGCCGCGCAGAACCACATGACCCTGAACTGCGAACTCCGCGATAACGTCTTCATCAACGAGGGCGACCTGCAAATCGCATTTTCGCGCTGCGCGGGCCACAAGGTCAGCGGTAACACCTTCCACACCGGCGGCAAGCTGGATGTCCGTGAACCGGAGGCGGTAACCGAGTGGAAGGACAACCGCATCTTCGCCAGAAACGCGACCGGCGCCACGATCACCGATGCCCTGCCGACCACGCCCTTCACGCCGCGCGAAGGGCCACGCTCGCTCAAACCGCAAGCGCTGGCCCCGCCGCCGGTGATCGACGGCAAGATGGGCGACAACGAATGGCCCAGTGGCGGCATCGCCCTCGGCGAGCGCCCCAACCAGCGGAGTGTCCGGGGCGCGCCCACCAGCGTCAAGATCCATGTCGACGCCACCCACCTGTACATCCTTGCCAACACCGTGACCATGTTCCCCGAACAGCGGAAGCTGGGAACGGAGTGGGGCAAGGACGAAGGCATCGAACTGGCGCTTGAGGCCAAGCCGACCGGCGCGGCCGTCGTGGTGCAGGTCTTGCGCGGTTTCAGCGACGGCACCTTCCGTGCCCTCGAGATCGGCGGCGCCACGGCCGAGCAGGCCGCTGCCTTCGCCAAGACCGTGCGCTACGGCGCCTCGGTCGACAAGACCGTCTGGCGGGCGGAATGGGCCGTGCCGCTGTCGGCGCTGGGCGTGGCGCCGGGGGCAAAGACGCTGCTGCCGTTCAACCTGACCGTCTATCGCAGCGAAGACAATGTGTTCGCCCAGTACGCCGGCACACTGGGCGAGACCTGGGAACTGAAGCGCGGCGGGCGTTTGATGCTCAACTGGGACCGCGAACCGGTGCCGACCGCGGCGCTGGCCGTCGCCACGCTCGGACCGGCGCCGACCCTGGGCGGCGCCGCGGCCGGTGACTGGCCAGGCACCCCGCTCAAACTCGCGCAGACCCCGGACGGGGCGCCGCTGCCCGCCATGCCTGCTGCCGCGAACGTGGTGCGTAGCGCGGGCGAGCTCTACGTCCGTATCGTGGTGCCCGTAACCTCCGTGAAGAACATTACCAAAGGCGCTGCCTGGCGCGCGGACGATGGGGCCGAGGTCTGCCTTCTCGGCAAGACTCCGGACGGCGCCAAGGCGGTTTGGGTCATCCGCGGCTTTGCCGGCGGCGCGTTTGAGCTCAGCGACGAAGCCGGGGTGCCCGCCCCAGTCAGTGCCGGGATACGCGCCAAGATCGCCTTCGCGGCCCGCCTCACCGCGAGCGGCTGGGAAGGCGAATGGCGACTGCCATTGGCCGCGCTCGGTATCAAGACCGACGCGCCGGTTCCCTTCAATCTGGGCGTCTTCCGCACTGAGGACCGCCAATGGATCAACTGGATCGGCACCGAGGGCCCCACCTGGAAACTGGAGAGCGCCGGGCGCCTGAAACTCGAGTAGGAGTGCTACCCTACTGCCCAAGGCATAGGCACCGGAGGTCGTGGTATGGCATTGCGTTTTCTCGATGCGAATGTCGCAGTCGGTCGGCCGCGCAACCAGGCCTTGTTCGCGCCGCTGGCGACGCCGGCGGAGTTGCGGGCCTACCTGGTTGGGGTCGGGCTGGCCGGGGCGCTGCTTTGGCACTGGGCTCAGTCCGACGGCCATCCCGAGGCGGGCAACCCGCTGCTGGAGCCCTTCCGGCAGGGCGCCGACGAGCTCTGGGTCTGCTGGGCGGTCCTGCCGCCGCTCACCGGCGAGCAGCCGAACCTGATCGAACGCCTGCGGGCGGGCAAGGTGGCGGCGGTACGGCTGTTCCCCCAGTCGCACCGCTACCCGATGAACCGCGTGGCCTGGGGTGAGTTGCTGGAGACCTTCAGCGCCGCGCGTCTGCCGGTGCTGCTCTCGCTCGAACAGGGCTGCAATTGGGATCAAGTCTATGCTCTGCTCGCTGATTACCCCAGCCTGACCTGCATCCTCTGCGACATTGGCACCTGGAGCATGGACCGCTTCACCTACCCACTGCTGGAACGTTACCCGAACGTCCATCTCGAGACCGGCATGCTCTCGATCACCGACGGCGGGGTCGAGGCCGCGGTGGCGCGCTTCGGCGCCCAGCGCCTGGTATTCGGCACCGGCTTCCCGAAACGCTACGCCGAGGCGGCCATGCTGCAACTGACCCACGCCGCCCTCCCCGCCGCCGACCTCGAGGCTATCGCGGCGGGCAACCTGGTGCGCCTGCTGAAGGAGACCAGCCTGTGAGCACCGCCAGTTCGCTGCGCGAACGCTTCTTCCGCGAGGGCAGACTGAGCGACTGCCCGGTCTACGACCTGCATGGGCACATGGGCCCCCTGCAGGGCGCCTGCCTGCCCCGCTGCACACCCGAGGCGATGGTCGACGCTATGGCGCGCGCCAATGTCCGCCTGACCGTGTTCTGCCATCACGATACGCTGATGCTGCCCGATCTCGGCAACCGCCTCAACGCAGAGGCCGTGGGGCGCTTCCCGCAGCGCTTCCGGGCGTACTGCGGCATCAATCCCAACTACCCTGAGATTGTGCGTCAGGACGTCGCCGCGTTCGATCAGGGGCGCGATGTCTACGTAGGCTTCAAGTTCCTGGCAGACTACCACGCCATTCCGATCACGGATTCACGCAACGCGCCGGCCTGGGAGAAGGCGGATGCTGACGGGCTGCTGGTGCTGGTGCATACCTGGGGCGGCAGCGCTCTGGACGGACCCGAGCAGGTCCGCGCCTGTGCGACGAAGTACCCCAAGGCGCACATCCTGATGGGGCACTCCTGCCATGGCGCCTGGCAGCAGGCCGCGGCGCTGGCGGCCGAGTTCCCCAATGTCTACTGCGAGTTGACCGCCGTGCTCGATGACCGTGGCGCGGTGGAGATTCTGGCACACACGGCCGGCTCCCGCAAGATCATCTTCGGCACCGACACGCCGTGGTTTAGCCACCATAACTACATCGGCGCGCTGCTGGGCGCCGAACTGACCGACGACGACCGCCGCAACATCCTCTACCGCAACGCCAGGCGCTTGTTATCGCCGCTGGTGTCCAGCACCGTGCTGGGGCCTGACCCCGAGGCGTAAACGCGGATCCTGACACCGCCCGGTTGCCCACCCGGGCGCCCGCCCTGGAGCCGGCGGTCCCCGCCGTATGCCCATCCTCCCGCCCTGGAGCCGGCGGTCCCCGCCGTATGCCCATCCTCCCGCCCTGGAGCCGGCGGTCCCCGCCGTATCGCCTCGCGGCGTCCCGCCCTGGAGCCGGCGGTCCCCGCCGTATCCCCTGGCGGCGTCCCGCCCTGGAGCCGGCGGTCCCCGCCGTATGCCCATCCTCCCGCCC
>CAIZKT010000615.1:0-7551 GCA_903933565.1 uncultured Victivallales bacterium
CCGGATCGCCTGGAGGGCGGCCCTGCGTGGCCGCCGCGGCGCCGACGCAGCGGCGCCCTCCAACGCCCCTCGTCCGCCGTGGCGGACTTCGGGCGGAATGGGAAGTGCCCTGGAAGTCTCATACAGGGGAATTCGGCAACCCCGCTCGAGCGTGACGTGGCAACCCCACTCAGCCGTCTCGTACGCCCAGATGCGCTGGGGAAGCTGGGCCGACGTCGGCAAGAGGCGCACAATGACCGTACTGCGAACCCCCACCGTCACATCCAGCGTCAGCCTGGTCGGCCTGCTGGGCGGAACGCTGGCGAGCCCGCCCCGAAGGGGCACAATCCGTCAGTCCAAGGCACGCGCCCTAGATACCGGACCCCGACCGCGAATTGCAGGCTCCAGGCCTGCGACAAACCCGCCCTTGCAGCCTTCAATCCCAGGCATACCGTTCGTCAAACTCCATGCCGTACGGTTGGCGGGGGGCCCGGAATTCCTCCTGGAACGTCCGGCGCCGGTGGTACTCTTCCGGGTCCGTAATGCACCGTTTCACGGTGACGCTGGAGGCGTAACGGCCTCGCGTCGAAGCCCGTAGGATGACCTATTGTGAAGCGCGGGCGCTTCCTGAATAGGTCTGGCCAAGGTCTGCCCCGCAGCTGACGGTCAACGGAGATCCACGTCCGAGTCCTGCGAGAACTCGAGGAGCTTCACGACATTCTCTCGCCAATAGTGAATCTTGACTTTCAGGGTGTTTTCCGTCCCGGCCGCCGTCTCCCCGAAGAGGTCGGCATAGCGGCCCAAGGGCGTGATGGAGCGGTTGTGGAACTTCGCCCGCACGGCCTCGGTGACGTCGACCTGAGAGGCCGTTTGCTTGACGTTGGCGTACGCCCGGACCTGCAGCGCCGTTGCATCGCAGACATGAGACCCAGCGTTGTGCAAGACGACGTCGAGATGTCTGCCGACCTCGGCCGACGACAGCCGTAGAACGACCTCGGCCGTCCCGCCTGGGCCGACCTTCATGTCCCTCGTGTTCACTGTGGCGAGGACGTCGTATCGAGCCTCAGCGGTCCAGCGGATGATGCGGAGGCCGACGCCATTGCCCAGGTTTGAGAAGACCCTCACCACCAGGGCGATATCCTGGCTCTGCACCGCGGGAGACGGAATCCAGCGGAAGACGTTGTAGGACGTTGTGTCCGCGATCGGGTGTGTATAGAGGAACTCCTTCCGCTCGCTGGCTGAGAGCACTTGATCGAACATCTTCTCGGTGTAGTGCTTCCGCCAGGCGTCCTCTTGCCGGTCACTGGGGGCATAGTCCGAGACGAAGCCGAGTTCATCGCCCTGGCCTTCCAGTCCGTAGGCGTACCCCAGAGGCGAGCCGAACGCCTTGAACTGCGAGTTCAGGGGTTTCACCTCGCCGGGCACCGCGGTGGAGAGAAGTCCACCATTCTTGCAGTTGAAGAATGCCCACCTGCCGCCCGTAGCGTCGGGAAACTCGGCCTGGAGACCGACTTTGCCCCCCGGGTTGAGGTAGTCTGCGGCCAGATCTGCTACGACCTCGCCGCGAATCTCAAACATCGCCCCGAGATCGCCGCTGGCCTTCGGCCCGTAGAGCGCCTTCAGCACGTGGGCGTTGACGAACTCGTTCGGCCACGAGACAATCTCATCCTCCGTCAGGCGGACAGGCGAGGTGTCGGCCAGGTTCGGTACGCGGAAGTACACCTCCTGGCCGCTGGGATCGACAAACTCGGTCAGGGTGACCTCGACCTTGGCGCCGCTGCAGTCCTGGTTCAGCCAGGCTTTGGCAACGACCTTCAGTCCATTCGGACGAATCGTGTCATCTCTCGTGGGTTCGCCGAGAGAAGCCGGGTCAATGACCAGGTCCCGCGGCTCGGGGCATTGCGCGAACAAGGTCGGATTCTGGTCCTTGCCGACGCAGAACACGACCGGGCCGCGCAGGAGCGCCACGCGGCCATCCTGGACCGCCCGACCCCGCAGAAAGCGCCATGCCATCGGCATCGAGAGGGTCAGCGTGTCGCCGTCCTGCCAGGTCCGGTCCAGAGTGTACCCGCCGCGTTCCTGCGCCAGGGGGTCAATCGTGACCGGGGCGCCGCCGTTCAGGCGCAGCGTGATTCGCGGGCACCAGCGCGGGGTCCGGAACTTCAGCGCGAAGGCGAGCGGGGCGTGCATGGCAAGCGTCAGTTTCACCTGGCCGTCGGTGGGGTAGGCGGTTTCCTGCAAGACCGTGACGCTCTGCCCTTGCAGGTCGAACGTCTTCTTCGAGTCGCTGAACAGGTTCACGGCGATGCCGCCGTTCGGGGTGCGGTAGTACACCATCTGCGGCAGCTCCGCCACGGCCCGGCGGTAGTTCCCACAGCAGCAGAAGTAGTCGCGGGTGTCGTACTTGCGTTCGCCGGTAAACGGGGTGAAGTAGCGAATCCAGCGTCCGTCGGGCGAGTTGGCAGCGAAGAGAGCGTTGTACAGGGTCCGCTCGAGGAGGTCCCCGTAGCGCAGATCACCTTCCAGCCGCATGAGGCTGTCGATCCAGCGCAGCATGTAGGCGGTAACGCACGATTCGCCGATATTGCCGCGGCCGTTCTGGTTGTAGGTGAAATGCTCGCCCTCGGAGCACGAGCCGGTGACCAGCATGCCGCCTTCGCCTTGTTTCAGCAGCTCATTGCGCATGAACCGGCTCATGTTCAGGAGACTCTCCTCGCCGGTGAGCCGGTACAACTCGGTCTGGGCATAGCAGCGTGCGAGCATGACGTAGACGTGGCAGGGACGGCGGCTGAAATCCTGTTCCCAGCGGCGCAGCGAGGCGAGCTGGATCTCGCCGCGGTCGTTTCCGTGGGGGACCTCGGCAGCGAAGTCGAGGTAGCGTTGGTCGCCGGTGACGCGGTAGAGCTCGAGCATGCCTTCCGGCAGGCCCGCTGTGCAGATCAGGCCTGGATCGTAGCAGGGGTTCTGCGGCGTGGGGAAGGTCTTGAGGATGTAGTCGGCCATGATTCGAGCCGCGGCCAGCGACTGGGGGTCGCCGGTGCAGCGGTAGTGCCGCACGAATGCCAGGTTGAGGTATTCCTGCTCGTGGAGAATCCAGTTGATGTGGTCCTGCCGATTCTCCGGCTCAACCTTCCAGAACCCGAGGTAACCGTCGGGGTCGCGGGACTTCAGCAGTTCGTCGACGATGTACCGCGTGCGTGCGGCAACCTTAGGATCAGCCGTATAAGCAGTGAACAGACTGCCGGCGTCGAGGACCTTGCCAATGCCGTAGTAGACGTGGTTCTTACCGGCGCGCTCGGTGCGCTGGCGGAAGTGGTCCAGCCAGTTGCCGTCCAGGTCTACGGCCATGTAGTTCTGGTAGATCAGGTTCCCGACGCGGCGATCGATCTCTCCGCCGAGCTCCTGGTGCTCGAGGGTCACGCGACCGAGCGGGTCCGGCAGGCGCGGCGCGACGACATCGAGTGCGGCTTGGGGAGGTTGACCGGCTTCGGTGGGTGCGGCCAGAACGGCTCCACACGACAGCGCCAAGACCATCTTTGCCATGGTTGCTCTCCAATGTCGATGAGGGGTTGCAGTCAGCATCGGCTCAGTATCCCAGCGCCCCAGGTTGCGGTTCGAAACCAGCGCAGGCGTGTAAGGACGTCTGAGGCTGGCCTCTGCGAGTCCTCACTCCGCCGCGGCCGGTCGGAAGCTGGCCGCGCCGCGCTCGACGCCTCTGCGCGGGCCGTCGACAGGCCTGAATCCGGTCCCCGCATCCCAGCCAGTCTTGGCAGGATAGGGGTATATCACGATCTCCATCTCGGTCTTTCCCTCGACCACACGCTTCCCGCTGATCAGGCCCGGTTGAATGCCCTTCTCACACCAGTTGATGACGCTGCCACCCAAGCTGGGGAGAGTGTTGATCCCTGGACCTGGACCGTGGCTCATGCCTGGAATGATGTAGAAGGTGAGGAAGGCGTTGACTCGCTCGAGCGAACCGAAATGCTCGACGACACGCTCGTAGTAGTCGAGAGTCGCGTGGTAGGGGACGCATGAATCCGCCGATCCGGAATACATGATCAGCTTGCCGCCGCGTGCCGCGAAACGGCTCAGGTCCGGGTTCTCAGCGTTGAGATACGGCCCCAGGGCGGCGGTGTAGGTGTCAATGTCCTTCCCGAAGTCTATTTCCAGCGGGTCCTTCTCTGCCCCGAAGACCCACCTGAACAGATAGAGATGCCCTTGGGCGATGTCAAAGGCGCTTCCCAGGGGGATGCCGCAGAAGATCCGTTCCCCGGTGATGGCGTGCCTTGGCCCGTCGAACAGCTTCCGGAGAGCCTCCGCCTGGGCGTCGGTCAAGGTTGGGTCTTGCTTCCGGGCGAGAGCGATGACCGCCTCAATGTCCGCCTGCGAGCAACGCGGATCGGAGACCAGCTTCCCGGCAGTCGGCGCGATCTCGCGAGGTGCCATGTACTCGTTCGCGGCGGCGCTGAGGTTGGCTTGCTGAGAGGCGCTGAAAGGGCATTTGTGGAAGATCTGCGAGTTCCAGAGAAAATAGGCATGGAGAGGCGTGCGGCAATGGGCCGGAACTCCAGCCACAATGCCGTCGTAGTCTTCGGGGTAGCGCTGCGCTTCCTGGAGTGCCTGTTGGCCGCCGGTGGAGCCGCCAAAGAAGTAAGAATGGTCAGGTTCCCTGCCGTAGTAGGCTTTGACAAGGTGTTTGGCGAAGACGGTCATGAGATGAGTGGCCCGGAAACCGAAATCCTTCCAGACCTCCGGATTCCCGATGCCAGAATCGGAGTTGGGAGCGGTCCCCAGGTCCGTGGTTACTACGGCGGAACCGCCGGAGAGCGGTCCGACCAGGGCGCCGGGGTTGATCTGTCCCGCCGCCCCCCCATTGCCAAGACCCACAAGACGGCCGTTCCATGTTGCCGGGTCGGGAAGCCAGGCCTCGACCTGGATGTTGGAGCCTTTTGCCGGAGAGAGTCTGGCCTTCACCATGACCCGCGGCGGAAGGTTGCTGTGAGTGACCCCCCCGGGATCGGTGAACGAGCTGGTCTCGGCGTACTCCATCGACAGCACTTCGCCGTGGTCAATCCGGAGCTTCGCGAGCGCCTCGGGCAGGCTCTTCTTCTTCTCGTCTCCGGCACCGACACAGAGCGAGATCGCAGCCATCGCTACCGCCATAACACTCACCTTTCTGCCAAACATCTTGCTGCCTTGCCTCGTCTTCCAGGGCTCAGCGTTGGGGCGTCCTGGCGATGATATCGTCGGGAAGACTATATCGCACCGACCAACCCATGGGAACACGGAATAGAGCCACCGGGTGCATGACCACATTGTCGGAAGAACAGAACCCGAGCGGAATTGCGCCCGCCGATGATGTCGACGCCTATGGCCGCGGTCTTGGACGGCAGATCCGCCGCGTGCCATTGAAACAGCCCTACCCGCCGCCAGGATCAGGCATTGGCCTGCACCGGCGCGGTGTATATTGCACGCCACCATAGCGAGCCGGACCAGCAGCGCTGCCGACCGGCAAGAGCGGGAACAGATGATATGCCATCTCATTTCGATTACCTTGAAGGACGCCGGTTCTGCGTCGTCTTCGTGAAAGTGCAGGATCCCCTGCGTGAACGTGTGACCTTGCAGTGCTTCCGCGGCCGAGCCAGCATTGAACGCGGACGGGTGAATGTCGTCGCCGACAGTGGCGGCGTGTTCACCCTGCCAGGCACCGCCGTGAACAACATCCTCCCCAGTGACGGGAGCCGTATCCTCAAGGATGCTGAGTACTTCTGCCTGGTAAAGACCGACGAGAGCATCGAGCTGGTATCCATGAACTGAGGGCGCCCGCCACCCGTGGGCGGTGACGTGCTGAAGTGCTGGAGTGGAGACGACGATGGCGCAGGTGATCCGACGCAACGACGCTGCCTTCGACCAACGGGTGCAGGCCCTCTTCTCCCGCAGCGCCTTCGACCCCGAGACCGAGAGTGCCGTGGCCGCCATTCTGGCCGCGGTCCGCCAGCGTGGCGATGCGGCCTTGAGCGAGTATGCCCGAACCTTTGACCACGTCACCCTGGAACCGGCTGAGTTCCGCCTGCCGACGGCCGATATTGAGGCGGCGGCCGCCCAGGTTGATCGCCCCACGAAACAGGCGATCCGAGCCGCGGTGCGCAACCTCACCACCTTTGCCCGCCAGTCTCTGCCACGCGAATGGAGCTTCTCGCCGCGGCCCGGGGTCAGCGTCGGCGAGCGTTACACGCCCCTGTCGCGCGTCGGCTGTTACGTGCCGGGTGGCACGGCCCCGCTGATCTCGACGGTGGTGCATACCGCCGCTCTGGCCCGCGCGGCCGGCGTCCCACAGATCGTGCTGACAACCCCGCCCGGCCCGGACAAGCGCCTCAATCCGGCCCTCTTGTTCGCGGCCCGAGAAGCGGGCGTGACCGAGATCTACCGGCTGGGGGGCGTCTACGCCATCGGCGCCTTGGCCTACGGTACGGCGTCGGTCCCACGGGTCGAGAAGATCGTCGGGCCTGGCAATGCCTACGTGACAGCCGCCAAGCGCCAGGTGTATGGCTATGTCGCTCTCGACCTCGTGGCGGGGCCTTCCGAGATCATGATCCTCGCCGACGAGACGGCGGAAGCGCGCTTCGTGGCTGCCGACATGCTGTCACAGGCAGAGCATGGTTCCGGCCGCGAACAGGCGGTGCTGGTCACGACGGCGCCGGGCCTGATTGACGCCGTACTGGACGAACTCGCGGTCCAGAGCGCGACGCTCGGCCGTTCCGCCTGCGTCAAGCAGGTGCTCGAGAAAGGCGTCTTCCTGATCGAAGCACGAGACCTGGCCGAAGCGACGGCACTCGCCAACCGCTACGCCCCGGAGCACCTCGAGATCATGACCCGCCGAGCGGCCGCCGTCGGGCGACGGATCACCGCCGCCGGCGCCATCTTCCTCGGGCCTTGGACGCCGGAACCCGTCGGCGACTTTGTAGCCGGCCCCAGCCATGTCCTACCGACCGGCGGCGCCGCCCGCTACTTCAGCGGCCTGACCGTGGGGCAGTTCCTGCGGCGCCTGAGTGTGGTCCGCTACGACCGCCCTGCCCTGTTGAGCGAAATCCCGCACATCGAGAGTTTCGCCGCAGCCGAGGGGCTCGACGCCCACGGCCGCAGTGCCAGGATTCGCGCCCAGCGGGCGCCGCGGCAGTCCAACGTCTTGCCGGAGACGTGACGACTCTGCGGGCGCTGTCTCGCTGAGGCTCAGAGGTCCTTTCCACGCCTGGCGCCCGTCTGGCGCGAGGCGGACTAGAGATGCCGTCCCTGGCCGTCTCTTCCGCCCTTAGGGCGTGGAGGTCGGCGGGCCGTCATGCCGGAGGGCAGGACTTCCGCCGGCTCCAGGGCGGGGGATACGGCGGGGACCGCCCATGCTTGATCACCAGCTCCGTCAACAGTTTGCCTACCGCGTCATCCATCAAGGCACCGGTCCTTTCCGAGGCCTGGCACTATCGGCGCCGCCCGCGCCCCAGCCAGCGCGGCTGCCCATTGGCGTCAAGCCAAGCCGCGGTGGCAGAAAGCTGCGTCAAGCCGCAGACAGTCCAAAGC
>CAIZKT010000616.1:0-1671 GCA_903933565.1 uncultured Victivallales bacterium
AAGGGCTTGGCGGGCACCGTTGAACCGTGTGTGGGCGTGGCTGGGCGGCAGGGTTCGCAGCACCGCTTCGACATGGCGCTCGGCCTCGGCAAGGTGCTCCAGGTGCTCGTCCGAGGGTTGGACTTGGTCCCAGCGCTGCATTTCGCCGGCCGCCAGGAGCGCCCGCTTGATGTCGTCTTCTTTGAGCACTCCGACGAAAGCACCAGCAAACACCTCCGCACCCCAGCCACTGCGCTTGGAATCGAGGACTGCCGTCATGCGCCAAATGTTTATTACGTGGTGGGGGTTGTAGAGCGACCAAAGAAAACGCCGGAGTTGCACACCCGAGCCGGTGTCCGGGCCTTCCTTGATGGTGGCGGCGATCCCCATGAGCGCGCGCTCGATGCGTTGCTGGTCGGCGCGCTCCTGGGCGAGGTTCTCCGCAGTGAGAAACGGACGCGTCTTGAGAACCTGCTGAAGCATCAGTCGGATCGTTTCGCGGTCAGCCTGGGCTAGGTCACCGTGCCACGTCTTGTCGCCAGTCCCTGGGTCGGCTGTGAAATTAGTGCCGTCCACATGGAGGGAAGCTTTGCCGTTGGTGAACGTCGTCGGAGACGACCGATAAAAGCCCTTCGCGGCAAGGAAATCGGCAAACCAGGATTGGTCAGCGAGGGGAATTTTGGGCAGTTCTGGTTCCATAGCGGTCATCGGTCGATTCCGGGGTCTGCTTCGCGCTTCGGTTGGCGCTCGTAATGGCGCTTGAGCGCACCTTGCACGATGTCTTCGGCAAGGAAGATACGCGTGGCTTTGAGCTTCCCGACCGCCGCCGCGAGGTCAACCAGGTTCCGCTGGGCGGCCTCTTCAAGCAGGCCCAGCGTTCCCTTGACGGGCACGCCATTCAGGACCGCCGTCCGCCGGCCGTCGGTCTCGTCGATAAGGAGGAAGTCGGCTTTCGTTTCCAGTGCCAGTGCGATGGCTTCGCGCTCGCCCGGGCCAAGCTCGGTGAAACGCGGGGCGTTTTGGGGGGAGCGCACCTCGGCCCAGGCCGGAAGCGTCATGGCCCACTGTCGGACGATTGCCGGCGACCGCGGGTGCAGGAGTTCACGGTGAACCGCCGGCGGGAGAAGCAAGATTCCGTAGAGGGCGCGAGCGAGATCGATGTGCCCGCTCACGATCAGGTAATTCACCGGCCCGGTGTCCGCGACCACGATCATCGGCTTGGCGGCAGTAAAGCGTTGTCGCGAGCGTCGTCCTCGCTGGTCTTGATCGGATACGGCACGCGGTGACCACGCAATAGCTCTTCGGTGTCATGGAAGCCCAAGCCCAAAAGCTCAGAGAGCTTGCCGCGCGAAAGGCGGCCGAGCGCGCACTCGTCCACGAGCAGCGCCTCCAAAGCACGCCGGGGCAGCGCCTCGGGCGCGTAGCCCAGCGCCTGGGCCACGGGTTCCGGAACTTGTAGTGTGATTTCCATAGTAGCCTCGCGGCGTAAATGGTGCCGCTGCCAATATACTATTACGAGGTGCCCGGTGGAGGCAAGTCGCGACACATAAAGGACGTTATGTTTCCCGAAAAGTTGCGCGCCGCTCCTGCGGCTGGCCAAGTTCCCGCCGCAACACAGCCAAAGCGGATGGCCCACAAAACGGCCGCTGGGTTCACCCTCGCCGGCATTCAAAAACCCCGCCAGCGCGATTG
>CAIZKT010000617.1:0-12462 GCA_903933565.1 uncultured Victivallales bacterium
ACGCCTCGTCGAACAGCAACGTCTGCAGCCTCGCCCGGTTGCCGCGGTAGAGGAAGTCGGCAATGGTGAGGATGAGTAGGTAGTTGGGCACCGCCTGCTCGCCGCCGGAACCCACGCTCTTGGTGTGACGATCCATCACGACCCCCTCACCTTCCGCCGTCCGGACCCGCATGTCGTAGTGGAACCAGTTGCGGTAGTCGAGGGCGTCGGGGACCGCGTTGACCTCGGTATCCAGGATGTCCTGCTTGTGATCTTCAAAAAAGAGGCGTATCTCCCGCGTGGCTTGTTCAGCCTGAAACGGGTTGTAGTGCTCGACGATCTCCACCAGGCGGCGATAGCGCTCCACGTCCTGCACCTGGAAACGGTAGTGGCTGCCGCCAAAGGCGCGCTCACCAAGCAGGTAGTTGATGCGCTTGACCATCTCGCGCAGATCGCGGACATAGCGACTCAGGAAGGCCAGAAGCTGTTCCACGATCAGCCGGCGGAACAGGTCCTGCGTCTTCTGGTTCAGAAGTTCACGCTGCTCGTCAATCTGGAGATTCTGCGCCTGGACCAGGTCCTCGATGGCGGTATTGCGGCGGTCGGTCAGCAAGTTCAGCACGTCGTCGTAGGTGAACCCGAACAGGGCGCTGTAGATGGGGTCCTGCAACGCCAGGCGCAGTTGCCCGGTGACGATGCCATCATCGCGTTCGGAGGCATTTAGGGCCGCCTGCACGGCGGGGGCATCGGCAAAGCGGGCGCCACAGACCTCGGTCGCGAAGCCCGCAGCGTCCTGGACCTCGGGATGCCGGGCCAGGATGGCGGCGGCTTCGGCGTCGCGCTGCGCGCCGACGAGTTGAGCCTGCTGCGCGTAGCCCGCCAGCCGCTGGGCAATACCCTTGAGCTGGTTCTCGATGGCGCCAACCTGCACGTGCAGATCGTTCTCCTGCTGCCGGAGCGTTTCGAACTGGCGCAGGCTGCGCGTGATGGTCTGTTCGAGCTGGTCCAGCCCCGCGCTGCTGATGAGGGCACGCAAGTCCCGCAGACGCAGATCACGGGCGAGGCGTTCCTGGCTCACTTCAGCCAGACGGCCATCGCGTTCGGCCTGGTCGCGGGCGAGGGCGGCGAGGGCGAGCGCATCGCGGCGCAGGTCGTGAGCGCGAGGCGCGAGCGGTCCGACCTCACCATCCAGGCAGCGCCGAAAGTCCCGACCGTGCTGAACTGTGTGCTCGAATTCCTCTTGCCGACGGCCAAGGTCGACCCGTGCCTGTTCGACCTCTGCCAGCTCGCCCTGAACCGCTTCAAGTTCGCGCCGCAGCGCCTCCCGCCGGTCTGCCGAGCCGATCAGCCGGGCTGGCGCCCCGGCCAGACGGCGCTCATGGGCTCGGAAGCGCAACGCCGGCAACCCGTCGCAGGCAAACACCTCGGGCTGGTTGTGCGCCAACATCTCGGCCGCCAGACAGCGCAGTCCGGCCGCATCGGAGTGGCCGAGGTCAAGAGCCGTATGCATCCAGTCGGCCAGATCGCCGTAGTCGGGGGCGGCGGACAGGCGCAGCCCTGGCGAAATCCCAAACACGATCCGCCGGGCCGTCTCGAACTCGTCTCGGGGCACCATGAAGGTGGCCAGCACCGCTTCGCCGATCGCGTCCTCCAGCGCGGACCGCATCTCGCTCGACAGGCCAGGCGCCCACTCGAGGCCGCGGTATAGGGGCACCGCCGAGATCATGGCGCGGCGCAGGGCCTCTGCAGCCGCACTAAAGCCGGACAGCGTGGGAATGGCCTCTTCCTGCCGACGCAGGACCTCCAGGCGAGCCCGCAGAGCGGCCAGGCGCGGCTCGGTCTCCTGGCGTAGGTGCCGCAGCACCGCAAGCTCGTTCTCGGGGTGACGCATGGCCTCGATGGCCTGCTCACGAAAGCGCTCCGCGGGAACCTGCTCGAGCCCGTTCTCCGGACACTCGTGGCGCCGAGCCGCATCGAGTGCGGCCGTGAGAGCGCTGGTGGCGAACGGCAGGCCTGGCGTCAGTCGGCTGATCTCGACAAAGGCGCGGCCGAGGGCGTCGCAGAGCTCGGACCGGCCTTGCGCCAGAGCCTGACTCGCGTCGGTAAGCCGCGCGGTAGCCTCCCCGACGGCCGCCCGCGCATCGGCTTCCAGCCGGACCTGGCGCTCGTAGTCCGCCGCCAGCTCCTTCTCCTGCCGAATGATCCCAGCGGTATCGCGCCGACGCAGGTCATCGATCTGCTGCTGTACCTGCTCCTGCTCGCGGCGCACCTCGGCAATGCCGGATTGCTGCGTCGCCAGCAGGCCAGCGCGCTCGGCCCGTTGCAGTTCCAGGTCCGCCAGCCGCTGCTGCAGATCGGTCATGGCAAGCTGGTGCAGAAACCAGCGTAGGCATTGCCGCTCGCTGCGGATCGAGCCGATGCGAGCCACGTCCCGCCCCAGGCCGCTGAGGTAGGCCTGTTTCTGTTCGAGGGCCTTGAGATCGGCGCCGGCCTGATCGAGAGAGCGCAGGGCGGCAATGACCTGCTCGAACATCTCGGTACGGGGCTCTGGCAACAGGCTGCGAAACAGCTCATGGTAGTCGGCCGTGTGCGAGACAATCTCGCGGTACGCCTTGCCGATGGACAACAGCCGACACACATCCCGGAAGGCCTCGGCGCCGCCAAAGAAACGGCTGGCCACCTCGCGCTGATAGGCGATGGGATTCGAGTAGTAGCCGCTGGTCTGACCGAAGAAGTCCCGCATCTCCTGCCGGTTCGCCGGGCGGCGGCCTTGCAGCTCCTGGACCAGGAAGGGAATCTTCTCCAATGGACATTCGCGGATGATGCCCCAACGCTGCACCTTCTCGTCCATACCGGTCGCGGTCATGCCGACGGCGACCGTGGTGAGAGTGCCGTGGCGGCCGGCGATCTCGAGGGCCGCATAGGTGGTGCCGCCCGAGGGGTTCAGCGGCCCGGTGTCCACATTGTAGCGCAAAATGACGCCCTGGATGCGGCGCCCCTCCTCACGACTGCCCGCAATGCGTGCCGCTGAGTTGAACTCCATGGACTCGCCAGCCGTCAGCACATAATGCACGGCGTCCAGCACCGTCGTCTTGCCCGAGGCGTTGTCGCCGAGCAGGAAAAGATGCCCGCCGTGGCGGATCTCGATGGTCTCGTCAACGAAATTATGGAAGTTGATCAGCCGAATCCGGCGGATCGTGTAACGCTCAGTGACCTCATTCAGCATCGGCCCCTCCGTGCAGGCTCGAACCGGCCTCCGTCGCGGCGGCGGCGGCCCCCAGCGGCAGCTCAGCCGCAGCGGTGGTCAGCGGGTCCGGCTCCGTGGCCTCGGCGAGGACACTCTGGCTCAGCCGTCCGGTGTTGTAATGGTAGAGCGCCGGCATGGCCTCGAAGATCATGTCCAGCTCGGCCACCCGCAGGTCCGGCGGCGGCGGCACCCGGGTCAGCAACCGGTAACGCTCCAGAATGGGCAGCAGGCGACGCAGGATGCTCGAACGCACAAACTCCTCGCTGTAGCGCGCCCCCCCCTCGCCGGGGAACAGCTCCCGGAAACGGCGTTGCGTGTAACCCAGCAGGTCCCCAAAACGGAAACGCAGATTCTCGCGGTCCTCTACCGTCAGGGAATTCTCATCCAACTGGTGCTCGAAAAACTCCAGCAGGACCATGAAAGCGATGCAATCGTCCCGATGGCGGAAGCCGAACCGGTCGCGGTAGGGCTCACTGATCTTCTCGTTGTACCAGGACGACTTGAAGACCCGGGCACACTTGTCGTCCATGATCAGACGCCAACCGTAGAACTCATGGTAGAAGGCGGTGAACTCGGCGCGGTGGCGGCGCAGGAAGAAGAAGGTCTCCTCGTCGTCGGCGCGGTAGAAGTAGGGCGTCTCGACCAGGACGTTGAGCACCGTCCGCACGCGGTCGGCATGGCGCTCCAGCAGGGCTTCGAGGGGGTTGCTCATGGTGCGTTCCGCGGCCGCGCCGCGTCTCCGGAAAGACGGCGGACGGTCATCTCGGTGAAGCTCAAGGTTTGCTCATCCACGCCGACGCGGCCCTCGTGGGCGGGGTCCGGGGTCAGGGCGTAGCCAACCCGCCGGAGTCTGCGGCCCGCGTCCAGCAGCCCGGCCTTACTCAGTTCCATGATGTGCCCAAAATCCGCGGGCGCGGTGAAGACGCCGCGGGAGAGTGGCGCGCCGACGGGTTGCTCGGCGGGGCTCAGCGTCGTGTGCAGCCAGCCGCCAAGCTGTTCGAGCCGGGCCTGTTCCAGGCTGACTACGGGACCTCCCTGCCGACGCTTGGGCCGGATGAACTGCAGCGGCGGACGCTCGGGGAGCCCCGCCTGACGCCGTGGCGGCGGCGGCTCGGCGCGCTCGGACTCATCCCAGAAATGCGGGTCAGCCAGCATCACCGCCGGGGCAAGCAGTTCACGCATGAAACGATGCGGAACCACGGGCTCCGGCAGGGCGGCCAGCTCGACACAACGGGCCCTGATGTCCTGGATGCGCGTGCTGCGGCGCTCAAGTTCACGCAGATGGGCATGGAGCTTGCGCCAGACGCGCATGGCCGACTCGCGAATGTAACGGCAAAGCAGGTCCAGGCGGCCATCTGCGCGGAAGAACTCCCAGAGCCGCAGCGGAATGGTCTCCGGGTGGCGAAACTCGTCGCCGCGGCGCAGCAGACCGGGGGTGCGCCGACGCTCGGCGTCCAGCTCCAAGGCTGCCTGCCGGACCCGGTCCTGCATCTCGGTCTGCATGAGAACGTCCACCTGCGTGCCGATGGCGCCGCGCAGATCGTGGACCTGCCGGAGGAAGCCGTCCACAAACTGCTCGAGATCACGCAGGACGCCGCGGGCGTCAGCGATACGGTACTCGTGGGCGACGAAGCCCAGCAGACGGGCGTTGAAGCCACCGAGGTAGCCGTTCACCTCCAGGCTCAGGGCATCGAGCTTGGCAAGCTGGTAGACGATCCGGCGCACGTCGCCCTCCTGAGCCTGCTGCACCACTGCCACGCGCAGCAATCGCAGGAGCTCGGTGAGGCTGCCGCTGGTCTCCTCGAGCAGGTCACGGGCATCCTCTTCGGGGCGATACAGGTCACTCTGCGCCCGCTCTTCGAGCCATTCCAGGAAGCTGACAGCGTCCGGCCCCAGCCGATAGCGGAACTTGCGCCGCCGACTGTCGCGGTAACCCCGCAAGCGTTCGACTTCGATGCGGCAGGAAACCAGCCCCCAGCCCTCGAGTTGGGCCAGGTCATTGCGGAACTGATCCGGGTCGTATTCGGCGCCGCCGAGAGCGTGTCCCTGGGCTGGCCGAACCGCATCGTAGAGGTCCTCGTGGAGCGGCTCCAGTTCGTGGGCCCGACGGAAGAGCAGCAGCCGGTAGAGGACCTGCACGTAGAGCACCGCCCGCTCCGCCAGGAGCAGGTTCCCAACCTCGCGGTTCCGGCGCAGGATCAGTTCCGCGGCCCGTCCCTCTTCGTAGGCCGCCAGGGCCTGGTCACCAAAGAGGTCAAGGGGCTGGCCGCTGACGTTGTCTGGCGTGGCCGTCACGGTTTGCCCAGCCATGGCTCAATGAGGTCCAGCGTGCGGTCGATGGCCCCACGACTCGTTTCGACCACGCGGCGGGCACGCGCCCCGAGAGTCTGCCGCTCCTGGGGGCTGGCCAAGAGCTGGCGCAGCGCCGGGGTAAAGCCCTTGGCATCCTCGACCTGCACCGCCGCCCCAGCCTCCTGGAAAACGGCGGCGACGGCCCGGAAGTTCTGCATGTTGGCGCCATGCAGGATCGGCTTGGCGAAGATGGCGGGCTCGATAATGTTGTGGCCGCCCTCGTTGCCGGCCAGGCTCTTGCCCACGTAGGCCACCTCGCAGGCGGCGTAGAAGTTCATGAGCTCGCCGGTCGTGTTCACCACCAGCACATCCACGGGCGCTGGACTCGGCTCGCGCCCGGCTGTCGGCAGCAGCAGCCGGTAACTGAGCTTGCGGTCCTGCAGCACCCTCTCGACCGCGGCGGCACGTTCGTGGTGCCGAGGCACCAAAACCAGTCGCAGCGACGGAAACTCCGGCTTCAGGGCCAGCAGCGCGTCGCAGGCCATCTCTTCCTCGCCGGGATGCGTGCTGCCGGCACAGAGCACAAGACGCTCCCCAGCCCCAAACGCCTCGTTCAGAGCGGCCGACTTGTCCTTACCGTCGGTATCGGGCACTTGGTCAAATTTCATGGTGTTGCAGACCGCCACCGTGACCGCGTCGCCGGCCAGTGGACGCACCCGGCCAGCGTCCTCTGAAGTCTGCATGCAAATCACACGGAAGGCCCGAAAAAGGCGCCCAAAAAAACCGCTCCAGCGCGTGTAGCCCTGGCCGCTGCGGTCCGACATGCGACCGTTGACCAGGACTACGGGAATCCCGCCCCCCGCGGTCAGCAGAATCAGGTTCGGCCAGATCTCGACCTCGAAGATGACCAACAGCGCCGGTCGGACCAGCGCCAGTACCCGCCGCACGCAGGGCCAGAAGTCCAGCGGGCAGTAGATGCTCGTCACCCCGCCCGGCGCCTTGCGCGACGCCAGGTCGTAGGCGGTGGTCGTGGTCACGGACAACACCACGGGACGACCGGGGTTGCGCTCCTGCAAGCGCCGAATGAAACCGAGAGCCGCTACCGTTTCGCCGACGCTCACGGCATGCACCCAGACCGGCTGCTTTAAGGCCCGCAGAACGGACCGAATCCCCGGGCCGAAGAGCCCAAAACGCTGCAGAAAGGCCCACCCCAGGCCGCCACGGCGCAGCAGATGAACCGCGTAGAAAGGCAGGTAGAGCAGGAAGGCGAACAGGAAGAAGAGGTTGTACAGAAATAGCGTCACGACACTTTCAACCCCAGTACGAAACGACCGCCTGGAACCGCGACAACCCCGGCTCTCTTCGTTGACTTTTGAGCCCAAGACGCTAGAATGACGGCCTGTCATCGCCCTGGCGAAACGGCTCCTTAACCAATCCCGGCAAACCCTCCTTTGCAAGCGGAGACAGAGGTTTTGGCTGGCGATATGGAGGAATGAAATGGCGGCAAAGCAGCACAAGTTCAAAGCGGAAGTCCAGCAACTCCTGGACTTGGTCATCCACTCGCTCTACTCCAACAAAGAGATCTTCCTGCGCGAGCTGATCTCGAACGCTTCGGATGCGATCGACCGGGCGCGCTTCGTCGCGCTCTCCGAACAGTCCATTCTCGAGGACGACCATGAATGGCAAATCCGGGTTCACGCGGACCGCGAAGCGCGGACGCTCACGGTGTCGGACAATGGCATCGGCATGGGGCCGGAGGACATCGACGCCTGCATCGGCACCATTGCCAGCTCCGGCACCCGCAAGTTCCTCGAGGAGTTGCAGGAGCACCGCGACCGCATGCCGCCGGAACTCATTGGACAGTTCGGCGTCGGGTTCTACTCGGCGTTTATGGTCGCTGACAAGGTGACCGTCGTCACCCGCCACGCGGGCGATCCGGCCCAGGCGGTCAAGTGGGAGAGTGATGGGAGCGGCACCTACACCGTCGAAGCTGCCACCCGCGCCAAACGCGGCACGGACGTCACCCTGCATCTCAAAGATGACGCGGAAGAGTACCTGGAAGAGTGGCGCATCCGCAAGATCGTGAAGAAGTTCAGCGACTTCGTGGAACACCCCGTCGTCATGGACGTGCGCCGCGAAGAGCAGCCCACCGGGGCCGATGGCAAACCGCTCAAGGACGCTGAACCCATCGTCAAGGTGGAAGAGGAGACGCTGAACTCCCGCAAGGCGCTGTGGCAGCGGCCGAAAAGCGAAGTCAGTGAGGAAGAGTACAAGGAATTCTACAAGCACATCAGCCACGACTTCCAGGATCCCTTCGAGACCCTGCACTGGAACGTCGAGGGCGCTACCGAGTTCAGGGCCCTCGTCTTCATCCCCCAACGCCCGCCGATGGATATGTTCATCGGCGAAGAGCGCAACCGCGGCATCCAACTCTACGTCAAGCGGGTGTTCATCTCCGACAACTGCGAGCAGCTCATTCCCCCCTATCTGCGCTTCCTGCGCGGGGTGGTGGATTCCTCAGACCTGCCCCTGAATGTGTCCCGCGAAATGCTGCAGGAACACCGCACAGTCCGACTCATCCGCAGCAATGTCGTCAAGAAGGTCCTCGATGCCCTCACGGAAATGATGGGCAAGGACCGCGAGCGCTACACCAGCTTCTGGAAACAGTTCGGAGCCGTGCTCAAAGAAGGGGTTCACCTTGACCTCGAGAACCGCGAGAAACTCCAGGATCTGATCCTGCTCGAATCGTCCAAGACGGGCGCCGGCAGCCACGTCAGCCTGGCCGAGTACGTCGCCAGAATGCCGGAAGCCCAGAAGGACATCTTCTACATCACCGCGGAAGACTATGCCAGCGCCGCTGTCTCGCCCCAACTGGAAGCCTTCCGCAAACGTGACTACGAAGTGCTCTACCTGACCGACCCCGTGGATGAATGGGTGGTTCAGAGCCTGAACAACTACAAGGGCAAGAACCTGCATTCGGTCGCCAAAGGCGATGTCGAACTGGAGACCGAGGCCGAGCAGAAGGCCGGAGAGGAAGCCCGTAAAGGCTCCGAGGAGCACTTCCACACTTTGCTCGAGAAGATCAAAGAGTTGCTGGGCGAGAAGGTGAAGACCGTGCGGCTCTCGAAACGCCTGACCGAAAGCGCCTGCTGCCTGGTGAGCGACGAGTTCGGCATCGGCATCCAACTCGAGAAACTGCTCCGGTCCATGAAGCAGGACGTGCCGCCCGCCCGCCGTATCCTCGAACTCAACGCCGAACACCCGGTCGTGGAGGCCATGCGCCTGCTGCTGAACGGTAAGGACAGCGCCGAGCGCCTGCGCGAATACGTCGAGATGCTCTACGACCAGGCGCTGCTGACGGCTCGACTCCCGCTCGAGGATCCCATCCGCTTCGCTCAACGGGTGAGTACCCTCATGGCAACCCAGGCCGCCGGGCCGACAGACCCGAAAGTGCCGTAGTGCCGGGAGGCAGGTGAAAGGGCCGCGCCGGTGACCAAGCGCTCCGTGACCATCGGACTTCTGGGCGCGCTCTTCATCAGCGGCTTTGGCTACTTCCACGACTGCATCATCAACGCCGATGCGTACATCATGCTGGTGCCCCACCTGATGCCGCACGCGGTCTATGGTGGGCTGCTCCTGCTCATCGGCGTGAATCCGCTGCTGCGCTGGCTGCATGGGCGACCTCTGGCGGGGGGCGAGCTCGCCGTCATCACCGGGCTGTGGCTGCTGGCGTGCTCGGTGCCTTTCTACGGCCTGGTCCACTGCTGGCCATCTGCCCTCATGCTTCCCCACCATAGCAACCGGCTGTCGCCGGGCTGGCAGCGGGAGCATATCCTCGACTTGGTGCCGTCCTTCATGCTGACCGATGTCAGCTCCGACCGGGGCGCTGACGCTCTGACCGGCTACGTGGCCGGTACATCCCGCGGTCAGGGGCATATCGCCCTGCGCGACGTGCCCTGGGACATCTGGCTGAAGCCGCTGGCCTTCTGGGTGCCGCTGGTGCTCAGCCTCTCGATCGCCACCTTGGCGTTGGCAGTGGTCGTGCATCGCCAGTGGTCCCGCCACGAACAACTGCCCTACCCCATCGCCAAGTTCACCGCGCTGCTCTTCCCTGACCATCCCGAGAGCGTGCTGCGCAAGAGGTCGTTCCACCTGGGGATGGGGCTCATCTTTGGCATTCACATGCTCAACTACCTGCAGGCCTGGTGGCCCGAGTACCTGGTGCCGGTGCGTCTGGGACTCGATTTCAGGGCCCTGATCCCGCTTTTCCAGCCAGTGACCTATGGCGACGGCTGGTCGCTCTTCACCCCGCGCCTCATGTTCGCCGTCATCGGCATCGCCTACTTCTTCGCCTCGGACGTGTCGCTGTCCCTGGCGCTGACGCCCTATGTCGTCTGTTTCGTGATCGGGGTCCTCTCCAGCTATGGATTCCAGGTCACGCGCGGTTTTAACATGTTCAACAACGCCACCGTGTTCGTCTATGCGGGCGGCTATCTCGGCATCGTGCTGATGGCCCTGTACACCGGCCGCTACTTCTACGGCAACCTGCTGCGACAAGGACTGGCGCTGCCTTGTGCAGAGAAAGCCGAACCGCACCTGGTATGGTCCATGCGGGTCTTCCTGCTGTTCACCGCCGTGTTCTACATCCTGCTGTGCTACACCGGCGTGGACTGGCTGATGTCACTGTACTACACCCTCATGGCGCTGGTCGTCTTCATCGCTGTCAGTCGGGCGGTGGCCGAAGCGGGCGGGTTCTATATCGGCACCTGGATCATGCCCGGCGCCGTCGCCTGGGGGCTGCTCGGGTCGCAGGCAGTGGGGCCAAGCACCCTGGCCACTATGGTCATGGTGTCCGTCGTGGTACTGGTCGGCCCGGGATGGGCGCCCATGGCCTTCGGCGTCCAGGCCCTGAAACTGGCGGAACTCGGCAACGTCCGCCCCGGCCGCATGGGGGTGTGCTGCATCGTCGGGCTGGTACTCTGCGTGGCCGTAGCCCTGCCGGCAACCATCTACTGGCAACATGATCAGGGCCTGATGCGGGCCTCGTCGGGCTGGGCCCGCTATACCCCCAGGCTACCCTTCGACCAAGGCATGATCATGAAAGAACAACTGGCAGCCATCGGAGTCCTGGATCAGGCCGAGGCCGTGCGCGGTCTCGGCCGCCTCGCTGTGGTCAAGCCCAACCACGCCTTTGTGACCGCCTTCGCCATCGGCCTGGGACTGACCCTGCTGACCGCCTTCCTGCGCCTGCGTTTCCACTGGTGGCCACTGCACCCGCTGGCGTTCTTCTTCCTGAACTCCCACCAGGGCCAGCGGGTCGCGTTCTCGCTGCTGATCGGCTGGGCCATCAAGACGGCCGTGTGCAGATACGGCGGCGAAACCCTCTACCAGAAGGGCAAGCCGCTCATGACCGGAGTCGTCGCCGGCGAAATGCTGGCGGGAACGATACCCATCCTCGTCGGCGCGGTGTACTATCTTACCACCGGCGAGCGTCCCGTGAACAGCTCGCTGGTGTACTGAACCACGCAGAGTCGCGGGACGCGGCGCCGCAACGGCCCCACCGGAGGTCCAGCATGAACGGCCATCGAGTCCTGGTATGCCTGGTACTGCTTGGGCTGGCTGTCGCCGCCGGTGGCGCGCAGGAAATACCCATCCTGCCGCTGCAACTGGCGGAGACCGGCATCCACGACGCTACTCTGGTCAAGGTTGACCCCAGTGAATACACCCTAACGACCAGCGGCAGCGATCCTTACGTGCTTACCGTACCCCTCATTCAGACCTATAGTCACGAGCGCCTGCGGGTGATCGCGTTCGACTTGCTCTGCCCGGCGGGACTCGACTTCATCCAAGTGTTCTACGGCCTGCCGCGCGAATCGCATAGCGCCTCGAAACGAGACCTCCTGCGCTCGGAAACCTGGGTGCCTGTCGCCGTCCCACTGCGTGACAACTGGGACATGCCTTACCGCGTCTTCCGTCTCGATTTCGGCAACCGGGGCGGCGTCAGCCTCCGGCTGCGCGGTCTGGTGCTACGACCCCCGACCAACGATGAAATACAAACCGAACAGCAGTGGCTGGAAACGGTGAAGCAGGATGCCGAGCAAGGTCGGGATATCCGTGCCTACCTCGGGCGAGAATGGCCCGGGCGGGTTGACTCCGTCTCGGTCGACCGTCGTTATGTGCGCATCTCGGGCGTGGCGCCAGAAGCCGGGACGGCATTGATCGAAGTGCCCGTACATGCCTCCCTACCCTCGTGCATGGAAAGTGTGAACGTCACCACCCTTTCGGTACGTGGCGATTTCCAGGTCGAGGTTCCTAGGTTTGTGGCGAACCGTACCGGCCTGGCACACGACCGCCTCTTCGCGCGCTGGCGCCTGGCTCGCTCCATCGACCAGCGCCTGGAAGGCCTGTCCGCCGCCGCCTGGGCCACGGATGTGGACGAGGCCACCGGCAACCTCCCGCCGCGAGCCATGCCTTCCTCCAAAAAAGGACTGGGCGGCATCTCCTGGTCCCCCGACGCGCTGGAGGACCTGTCGGCTCTGGGCTGCCGCAATCTCACCGTCAACATCTTGCTTCCCAGTATCCTTCACCTGAACCCTGGCGAAGCAGGAACGACCCCCTACCCCTTCAACGGTAAGGAGTATGCGGTCGACGAGAAGGCGCTGGCGCCCGTGGACAACGTCCTTCGCTTCGCGCGCGAACACGGCATCGTCGTCTCCGCCGTCATCCTTATCCCCCGTCGTCTGGCCGACTCCCAGGAGCAGCGCGTCTGGTGCCACCCGGATGCCTGTGAGCCGGGCCAGTACTCGCTGGCAAACGTGACCAGCGCCGAGGGGGCTGACGCCTTCGCCGCGGCCCTCGACCTCCTGGCTCGCCGCTACGGCTCGCCCGGCGATACCCGTGGCCGCATCTCCAACTGGATCATCCATAACGAGGTCGATGCCGGC